>NZ_AP028032.1:3000000-3300000 GCF_030296935.1 Coprobacter fastidiosus
GCACCGTCCGATCCATATAAGGCGGCTGCATTAGCGCCTTTCAATACTTCGATGCTTTCGATATCATCGGGATTGATGTTGTTTGCGGCGTTACCGTAATCCATGTCATCGACTTCTCCCATTTCGTTCATAATAGGAATACCGTCTATGACATATAGCGGCTGATTGTTCCCGGTAAGAGAGTTATTTCCACGAATAACGACACGTGTTGAAGATGTCGGTCCGCCGGCCGAAATAAATTGCACGCCGGATACTTTTCCGGACAGCATGTTCAGCAAGTTTGCATCCCGGACTTCTGTTGTCGTACCGATGTCGATAGATTGGCGGGCATATCCTAAAGATTTAGCATCCCGGCTTATTCCTAAAGCGGTGACAACGACTTCATCCAATTTTTTCGTGTCTTCGGCAAGTGTTACTTTAATGTCCTTTTTATTTTTGTCTATACGGACATTTTGTGCTTTATATCCGATAAAAGAAACTCGTATCAAAGAATTTTCTTTGACCTGAATGCTGAATTTTCCTTCTATATTGGTAACGGTGCTTGCTGTACCTCCGACTACGGATATATTGGCGCCTATGATCACGTCACCGTTTTCATCGACAACCGTACCATTGACCTTTATCGTTGAATTTTGTGCAAAAGTTGTTCCGAACGATAAAAATGCGATCAACAGAAACAGTGCGAATCTGAGAACCGGATGGTGATATGCACCGGTACTTTCTGTTTTTCTGTTTTTTAAATGTTTCATGGTTTGTTATAAATGTGTGAATATTATTTTAGCTGAAATCTCTCATATAAACCGTTATCGGATCATGATTTTCTGGGAATATGTTTTTCCGCCTGATACTACACGAATAATGTAAATATCCGGGTTCAGATTGTTTACATAAATTTCTTCTCGAGTATTTTGTCCTGCCAATTTCTCCGATGCGATCAATTTTCCGGACAAGTTATAAATCTCGGCTTTTTCGATTGTTTGTGTAGATTCTACGACCAAACCGTTGTTTGTGTAGTAAGCTTTTATCGTTGCATCTTCTTGGTCTGATTCTATTTCTGTTTTTTCTACAGCCAAAGCATATATGTCATAGTCGAGTTCTTCTTCGGTAGCTTCGCAAGAGCCTGCATAACATTTACCATTGGCAAAAGGCCGGATCTTTCCGACTTGGTCGGTATTGATATTCAGGGCTTGTAAGTATTGGGCATTACCGTAGTTCATTGCTTTATCCGATATTTTCGAATCCAAAGGTATGGCAAAGCATTCTTCAGCATAGTAATCGAAATAGGAGGAAAGACCGGATAGAGAACCGCTGTTAGCAAAATAGTCGAAATAGTTGTTTTTGGTAAAGTCCGTTCCTTCAGCAGTTCTTTTTTGCATGTTGTCGTAACTGTCATGTCCTATAAACGAGTTTTGTATCTCTAATTCGGATTGTTCTATGTTCGGGTATTGAACCATAAAATCCGAATTTACCATATTGGTAACATCGCCCGATTTGTTGTTTTCTATGATACAATTGTAGAAACGTTTCGTCAGTTTTTTGCAGTCGTTCATGATATAAACAGCACCGCCGTTACCTTCATTTCCGGTGGTGGTATTATAGGTCATCGTACAGTTTACCACATCGAATGTAGAGTTTTCCATACCTTTACCTAAGTAAAACACGCCTCCTTTTTGTTTACAATAGTTTCCGTACATGGTACAATTTACAAAGAGTATCTCATCGGTCGTATTGGCTCTGTCGTTTTCAAAAAACAGTACGCCTCCGTTATCTCCATTGGCTTTGTTAAGATTGAAAGTAGTATTTTCGAATACCATTTTTAGGTTCTTTTTGTCGGTACGATGCTTCATATATATAGCACCGCCACGATTCGAAACATAATTAGAAACGACTTTAACATCTCTAAAATATACATCTACGGCTTCTTGCGGTTCAGTCCCGAAGAATGCACCTTCCGATCCGCTTACATCACTGCAATCGTTGCTTACAAACGAGGTGTTATACACCCTTAATTTACCGCCTTGCGAGCCTATGCATCCCCCGTCTTTGTTGCTGTTACCCATAAACAGACAATTGCGAACGGTAACTTCGTATTTTTCCAAATCGGTAGCTGTCATAAAAATAGCTCCTCCGAATTTGTGGGAATCATCATAAACTTTACCGTAGTTTTGATTATTCTGGAAAGAAACATTGTCAAATTCCACATTAGCATTCCGAATGAAACAGCCGGCTCCTTTATCGGATGTAGGATTTCCTTCTTTAATAGTCAAATTTCGGATGGTTACTTTTTTATTCAGCCCGTCCAGTCGCAGGCATGTTGTCGTTTTGTTTCCCGTAAAGCCGGTTTTAGTTCGGGTTTGGTTCGGGTCACCGCTGATTGTTAATCCTTTATCCAGAATTTTGACACCTTGATTGTTCTTATTATAAGCGTCGCTGTTATAAATTTTATCAGCAGGCTCTTGACTTATGTCTATAATTCCCAAAAGGACGATTTCATCGCCTTCCTCCGCTGCATCTACAGCTTTGGACAGAGTTTTAAATGCGTTTCCGGATGATGATCCGTCTGCAGAATCATCTCCTTCCGGAGATACGAAAAGTTGCTTCGCAGAAAGAGGAAATAAAATGAAGCAACTCAAAATTACGCTGATCGCAATTTTACAAATTGTACTTTTCATGTCATAATTATTATTGGTTAAGAAATGATTAAGAAACACTTGCAAAAGTATTTTTGTACGCTAATCAATATGCGTTATTGAGGATTATTTATTGCTTAATATTCGATATGTGCACTTAATTTTTGTGTTAAATCATGACTAAAACGAGGTAAAATAGGCTTATATTAATTCTGATTTAAAGAGTTGTATTATAATGAATTTGTACCTTGAATGGCATTCCGTATTATTTGTTTATTAATTTTTTTTATGTGAAATCACGCATTTATTCTTTCTTCTAAAGTGTTATCTTTGAATATAAACTTTTTAATATGAGATTGACCTATATTTACCATAGCGGTTTTGCAATAGAAGGGGAGAATTTTACGATAATAATCGACTATTATAGAGATTCTGACGGTGAAAATGACGGTATAGTTCATGATTCTTTATTGCATCGAGCAGGGAAATTATATGTTTTATCTACACACTCTCATTCAGATCATTTTAATCCGGAGATTTTAAAGTGGAAACAGCATCGTCCGGATATTCAATATATATTTTCTCGGGATATATTGGAAGATCGACATGTTCGGTTTGATGGTGCTGTCTATCTTTCTCCATCTGAATTGTATCATGATAATACGCTTTGTATTCAGGCTTTCGGCTCTACCGATGTAGGATGTTCTTTTTTAATAGAGGTAGCGGAAAAACTTATTTTTCATGCAGGAGATTTAAATAATTGGCATTGGAA
The DNA here is from genome assembly GCF_030296935.1 of Coprobacter fastidiosus. Classification (NCBI taxonomy): domain Bacteria; kingdom Pseudomonadati; phylum Bacteroidota; class Bacteroidia; order Bacteroidales; family Barnesiellaceae; genus Coprobacter; species Coprobacter fastidiosus. Next base: position 3,003,403 of record NZ_AP028032.1, read on the forward strand.
AGAAGAATCGACGATGGAGGAATCAGCGGAATATGAAGCTGCTTATCTGCATGAATTGGAGATATTAGCGAGAGTTACGAATCGTTTCGATTTAGTGATGTTTCCGATAGATCCCCGTTTAGGGCGGGAATATATGCTCGGGGCAGAACAATTTGTTTGTCGTTTTGCTGTCAGTTGTTTTGCTCCGATGCACTTTCATGACCAGTATGAAAAAGCTGCAGCATTTCGCTCGTTTGCTGAGAAAAACGGTTCTTTATTTATCGGATGGTCTTTCCCCGGTGAAACAGTAGAATTGCCTGATTATTGAGTTTTTTTATTGGAAAATTTAAATAGATTCTTAATTTTATCGAACTAATTTGATTACAATTAAATGATTTTATAATAAAATAAATACAAGAAGATTATGGTAATAAAGGGACATTTTGATCATTTTAATATAAATGTGATCGATCTCGAGAGAAGCATCGCTTTTTATAATAAAGCTCTGGGTTTAAGAGAAATTCGTCGTAAAGAGGCCGAAGACGGCTCTTTCATCTTAGTTTATTTGGGAGATGGATTTTCTTCGTTTTTACTTGAACTTACTTGGCTAAGAGATCGTACAGAAGCTTATGAACTGGGGGATAATGAGAGTCATTTGTGTATTCGGGTAGAGGGGGATTACGATGAAGCCCGTCGTTTTCATAAGGAGATGGGATGTATATGTTATGAAAATACGGATATGGGACTCTATTTTATCCACGATCCGGATGATTATTGGATTGAAATCTTACCGGTGCAATAATGCAATAGTTATAATTATATTGAGCTTTTTCTGATAAATAGAGAATAAAAGCGATATTCTTTGTCATAGAATATCGCTTTTTTACTATTTTTGTCTACAATAAATAAGTGATATATGACTTCTCTGAAATCTGTATTTGAGGCGGTAAGGGCTGCTTCTCGTAAGTTGAACCTGTTGGATGAAGCTACGATTAACTCTGTTTTGCGTGCGGTAGCCGATGAAGCAGAGGCTCAGTCGGGATATATTTTAGCAGAAAATGCACGGGACCTAATGAAAATGGATAAAAATAACCCGAAATATGACCGTCTGATGTTGACGGAACAACGTCTTGCGGATATTGCCGCAGATATGCGTCGTGTAGCGGAATTACCTTCACCTTTGGGAAAAGTGCTGAGTGAGACGACTCGTCCTAATGGGATGACGATTACTAAAGTTTCTGTCCCGTTCGGTGTGATCGGTATTATATATGAAGCACGTCCGAATGTCAGTTTCGATGTTTTCTCTCTTTGCCTGAAATCTGGGAATGCATGTATTTTAAAAGGCGGATCGGATGCTGCGTGTTCTAATACTGCAATTATAAACGTTATTAACAAGGTGTTGATAAAGTTTGGAATCGATTCAAATACAGTATATTTGCTCCCTAATGACCGGGAGGCTACAATGCAGTTGTTAACAGCGGTTGATTATGTCGATTTAATTATTCCTCGGGGAAGTAAAGGCCTGATCGACTATGTTCGGGATAATGCTCGCGTTCCGGTTATTGAAACAGGAGCAGGCATTTGTCATACTTATTTCGAATCATCAGGAGATGTGAAGAAAGGGGCTGCGATTATTAATAATGCCAAGACCCGAAGGGTGAGTGTATGTAATGCTCTTGATTGTCTTGTGATAGATTCATCTCGTCTCGCCGATTTACCGGAATTATGCGCACCATTAGAAAAAAGCCGGGTGATTATATATGCTGATCCGGCAGCATATTCGGCTTTACAAGGAAAATACCCGGCAGAGCTTTTGCAACCGGCTGATGAAGAATCTTTCGGAACAGAGTTTCTGGACTATAAAATGGCCATAAAAACGGTCGCTGGCATTGACGAAGCTTTGGAGCATATTTGTCGCTATTCGTCGGGACACAGCGAATCTATTGTCAGTGAGAATGACGCAGCTATGCAGCGTTTTTGTAAAGAAGTGGATGCAGCATGTGTATATACGAATGTTTCTACAGCTTTTACCGATGGCGGTCAATTCGGTTTCGGGGCGGAAATCGGAATCAGTACACAAAAATTGCACGCCAGAGGACCTATGGCGTTACCGGAAATTACGACTTATAAATATATTATACAGGGAGACGGACAAACTCGATGATTACTGAAGCGTAGTAGGGGTTTGTTCTCGGACTGAATTTATTAAAAACGTACTTATGAGACATTTTACCAATGTAAAGGATTTGGGCGATTTGAATATTGCCCTGAAAGAAGCTTTCGAAGTGAAAGCCAATCGTTTCGGATATAAAGAGTTGGGTAAGAATAAGACCCTGATAATGATATTTTTCAATTCCAGTTTACGCACACGTTTGAGTACTCAAAAAGCTGCAATGAATTTGGGTATGAATGTGATGGTGCTCGATATCAATCAGGGGGCATGGAAGCTTGAGACCGAGCGGGGAGTGGTTATGGACGGTGATAAGACCGAACATTTGCTCGAAGCTATTCCTGTGATCGGTTGTTATTGTGATGTGATCGGTGTACGATCTTTTGCCCGTTTCGAGAACAAGGCAGATGATTATGAAGAAAAGATTATCAATCAGTTCATACAATATTCCGGTCGTCCGGTGTTCAGTATGGAAGCGGCTACTCGCCATCCTTTACAAAGTTTTGCCGATTTGATTACAATAGAGGAGTATAAAAAAACGGCTCGTCCCAAAGTCGTATTGACATGGGCTCCGCATCCTAAGTCTTTGCCTCAGGCAGTTGCTAATTCTTTTGCCGAATGGATGAATGAGACGGATTATGATTTTGTAATTACGCATCCTGAAGGATATGAACTCGATCCTAAATTTGTCGGTAAGGCTCGTGTGGAATATGATCAGCGTAAAGCATTCGAAGGTGCGGATTTTATTTATGCCAAAAATTGGTCGGCTTATACCGATCCGAATTATGGAAAAGTAATTAATACCGACCGGTCTTGGACTGTAGATGCGGAGAAAATGGCTTTAACGAATAATGCATATTTTATGCACTGTTTGCCGGTAAGACGAAATATGATCGTCACCGATGAAGTGATTGAGAGCCCTCAATCGATAGTTATTCCTGAGGCTGCCAATCGGGAAATATCGGCACAAGTAGTTTTGAAAAGAATTTTAGAGAGCCTTTAGAAGCCTGTTTGAATCTTGCACGGATCGGAGAGAATTTTCTTTTGATAATATTTTTATTGAAAAATTCAGATAGGCATTGAGATATGGTTTGATATAAATTCGTGCTAATATAGAAAAATAATAGGACATCCGTTAATTAAGGGGTGTCCTATCGTTTTTTTGAGAGTTTCTATTCGATCCTGCCGGCCCATCCGCCGTTACGTACCAATTTCATGGTTAGCTTTGTAGAATTTGTCACTTCTGTTGCCTTCTTTTTATAGTCCATTGCCTGACGGTCTGCGTTGATGCCATCTTCAAAATAGGTCAGGTGCAGTTTTTTATTTTCCGGGAGGAAGTCCAGATTTACTTCAATAGTACGTCCTGTGTCGTTGGTGATAGCACCGATGAACCATTTATCTTTATTGCGACGGGCAATAACAACATATTCTCCGACTTTAGCATCTAATACTCTTGTTTCATCCCAAACTACGGGTACATTGGCTATAAATTCGGTACAAGGGCGTTCACGATAATAATATACCGGATTATCGGCCAGCATTTGCAATCCGCTTTCAAATACGATAAACAAGGCCATTTGGTAGGCTCGTGTTCCCGATCCCATTGCATTAGCACGAGTAGATCGGTTATCTTCCGGTTGTGCGGAGAACATAGAACCGGGAGTAAAATCCATGGGCCCTACCGCATTACGCATGAATGGAAGGTAGATAGAGTTTTCCGGTTTACAGTTACCTCCTTGTTCCATACCCAACACACCTTCATACGAAAGCACATTCGGATATCTGCGTTCTAATCCTGCGGGTTTGAACGAACCATGAAAGTCTACGAATAATTTATGTTTTGCAGCTTCTTTTGCTACACGCTCATAATAGTTTACCATCCATTGGTCGCTTCGATCCATAAAGTCGATCTTTACACCGGCAATACCCCAATCGGCAAAAGTCTTGAACAAATCGAAGTGGTTTTCTACAGTCAGCCAAGTCAACCACAATACAATCTTTACATTACGTTCTCGACCGTATTTAATTAATTCCTGCAAATCGATTGTCGGATTCGGAGTAAACGGGTCACGGGTACTCTTTGCCCAGCCTTCGTCCATAATGATGTAGGGGATGCCGAATGTCGAAGCGAAATCGATATAATATTTATAAGAATCCATATTGTAACCGGAACGGAAATCGACGCCGTATAAACGGGCGTCATGCCACCATTCCCAACTTACTTGCCCGGGCTTAATCCAGCTATAATCTTCCAGTTCGCAAGGAGAAGAAAGGATATAGACCATTTCATTGGCTACAATATCTTTATCGTTGTCGGAGATTACAAAGAAACGCCATGGAAAATTTCTTTTACCGGATGTTTTGGCGATGTAATCTGCCTCTTTTAGTATTTTCAGACTACGGTCACCATCTTCACCAAACTCCAGCGGACACTTTGGGAAAAGAGATTGCATGCCGTTATTTCCCGTACTTTGCAAAAACATGCAAGGATAATCCTGCAAGTCTGCCTCGGATATCAATATTTTGTATTGTTTATCTGTCTCCAGAAGTACGGGTAGATAACTCATTCGGTCTGTATGCTTGTAATCTTTAGTTCGAACATGTGTATATGGATATTCGTATGATGTTTTAAAACCATCCGGCTGAGATAGATGAGCCAAATAATCTGCAGGGAAATGGATAGCGAAATTTTCTCCCATAATTTCAATCTCGCCCTTTTTGTTTGTAATAAAACGGTAGGCCAATCCTTTATTGAATACACGAAATTCAATGGCATAATTTCCCCTCATTTTCAGATATAAAGTATTGCAGTGGTTCTCGACAATCGCATTTTTCAGAGGAATCTCTCGCTTTATGCTTTCATCGATCTTGCCTCGTTTCATGGCTTGTAATTTCGGTTGCTCTCCTAGCACTTCATTGTTCAGTATCATTGATAATGAACAATTGTCCAACAACAGATCTTTTCCCGAATATATTGAGTAATATATTTTGTCTTTCAATTCAATATTTACTTTCAGTTTACCATCGGGTGATTGTACTTCGATTTTTTTTGCGGAAATTTCTTTTCCGCATAAACATAATAATGTTACTAATATAATTTTAAAATGTTTATGTGTCATAACTTTTTATTTGGGATGAATCTTTTAATTGTATATGTTGTATTTGACAAATATAGCGAAAAAAAGAAATATGATTTCTATTTTTAATTATCAGACAGGCTTTTAGAGTTCATTTAAATTTTCTAATTATAAAAACAGGCCGGGAAAATCTGAAAATTTTCCCGGCCTGTTTTTATAGATATCTTAATATATTAGAATTTCCATCCTAAGGTAAGCTGGAATACGCTATTTTTAGCGTCAGCGCCGTCAAAGGCATCAGTTGCACTGATTAGATACCGGAAACCGGCTGTAAGTCCCATTTCGGTTTCATATCCCAATCCTACACCGATTGCGAAATCAAAAACATTCGTGGCATCTTTTATGCTGTAATTTTTACCGTTGATTTTTTCTTTACCGACCGTGCGGAATCCGAATTGCGGACCAGCTTCGATATTTAATCCTTTCCACATATATCCTTTTACCATAACCGGAATTTGAATGTAGTCCAGTTTAGTTGTCAGATCATCGTATTTACCTCCTTGCATGGCATATTGTAGTTCCGGTTGCAAAGCAACATAATCATTAAAACGAATGTTGGCGAAACCTCCGATTACGAGTCCCGGACGGACGTTCAAACTACTATTTGTCAGGTTCGAAAGAGATAACCCCGCTTTTACTCCGAATGCGATTTCTTGAGAAAAAGAAAAGGCGGTAGCTAAAAATAACATGACAGATGCAAGTACAAATCTTTTCATATATATCAAGTTTTTATTTACCGGGAGGCCTCCAGTGGAAATAATTTATAATTATGGCAGGGATATGGCCTCCGCAACGATATGGTTGTATATCCCATAGTTGATTATGCAACAAAAATAATATAATAAAATAAGAATATAGTTGTCTTTTTTTGGGTTTTTGTGGTCTATTTTTCTACTTAAGTTATTTTAATTTTGTTAGAGTAAATGTTGTATATTGGTATAATAGACCGGATGGTTTTATCGTTTCGCATTTTATAAAAATTAATAAGTGTCAAAATTAAGAGTCTGTTTAAATTTTACTTGAGTCAGTTTTGAGAGATTCTTTCGAGGATATTTTATCATTTTTATGGGCTATCTGACGAGAAAAAATGGGGAAAAAGACCGGAAGAAAGTACAAAAATGACCTGATAATATTTTTTTGTTGGAAAATTTAGATAGGCTCTAAGATGAACACTTTGAAAAGTTATTAGATTGTAACTGGTAAACGTAAAAAGCCGTATCAATTCTATTTTTCGAGTAGTGATACGGCTTTTTTATAATCGGTGAAAGATGTCAAGTTTCAAATTAAAAGTCCATTTTCTCTTGTTGAGTTTTGACACTTTTTTCTAAAAACTATGTTCTTTCTTTTTTTAGAACATCCATCCTAAAGTAAGTTGAAATACACTGTTCTTGTTTTTTTCATGATCGATGGCTTTGGTTGCACTGATCAGATATCTGAATCCCGCAGTAAGTCCCATTTCCGTTTCATAGGCCAATCCAACACCGATTGCAAAATCGAAAACTTTTGTTTCATCTTTTACATTCACACTTATATCTCCTTCTTCACTGGAAGCTTTTGTCCGGAATCCGAACTGTGGTCCGAGTTCGAGATTTAGACCTTTCCACATGTAGGCTTTTGCCATGATCGGGATATTAAAATAATTCATTTTCAGTGTATAATCATTTTTTTTAGTCCCTTGCATGGAAAATAATATTTCAGGTTGAACCCCTAAGTAGTCATTTATTCGCATATTTGCGAACGCTCCGACTACTATGCCCGGTTTTATCCTCATGTTTGAGTTTGTCATGTTCGTCAGATTTAATCCGATTTTAGGGCCGAATCCAATATCCATTTGCCCGAAAGAAAAGGCTGTTGCCATAAGCATCATGACAGATGCAAGAATAAGTTTTCTCATATTCAGAAATTTTATCCTTCCGGTTCCGGTTATGAAGGAAATATAACTGGAGAAGCATAGGAACCCCCGATTTTGCAATCGTATGCTCTCATTATTATTCAGTAATTACAGATTACACTGTTTTACTATAACAATCGGAGATATGGGAGTTGTTCACACGTGCAAGGATTTCTTTTTCTGAATAGTTCTAAAGATTTCTTTTTGTAGAGAATTTTATTCATTACGTTCTTCATCGCTCTCTGTAATTTCCTTGAGCGTAAGTTGTAGAGGTGAAACGAATGTTTGTTTACGATATGTGCAGTTCGTCACTTGACAGTGTCTGCAATAAGATTTAGCACAGGAATCTGAATGTACCGAGAATGAAACTTTATCGGTAAACCCTTTACATATAGTCTTTTCCAGATTTATACAAGCCGAATGACCTTCTTCTATATTATAATACCAAGGAAGAGTGAGATCGCAGTCTATGTAATAATAACTGCCGTATTTTACCATTTTCAGGTTGTGGATGTCTATCCAGTCGGGTTGCCTGTTTTTTGATATTATGTCGGCGATTATGCTGAGAATTTCTTTATCAGCTTTGTCCATGAGGTTGGCAACCGTTTTTTTAAGTATGGAGATTCCCGTGAAAATAATAATAGTTCCGAAAATTAATGCCAAGGCACTGTCTATCCATCTTATTCGGGTAATATACATCAGAATTAATCCGATGACTAAGCCTATACTCGAATAAGTGTCGGATTGCAGATGTTTTCCTCCGGCAACCAAAGCGATAGAATCATATTTTTTTCCGGTGCGGATACTATAATATCCCAATAAATAGTTGATAATTCCGGCACCGGCGATTATGTAAATACCGATATCCAATTTTTCGATTACAGAGGGAATGAACAGTCGCTTGATGCCTTCAAAAACGATTAATACCCCGGCGAGAATAATGAGGAGACCTTCTATAGAAGCTGAAATAAGTTCTATTTTCCCATGACCGAAAGGGTGACCTTCATCTTTAGGTTTTGCCGCAAGATGAAGGCTGTATAAACCGATGAATCCGGCAGCCACGTTTACAATACTTTCCATCGCATCGGTCAGAATTCCGACCGAATTAGTCATAAAAAATGCAATGAATTTTCCAGTCATCAGAATGACAGAACAAGATACGATTACGGTTTGTACTTTTTGTTTGAGGCGGCCTTCGTCCATATATCAATTTACAAGATTTATTTCTATCGGGTTATCGATGTAGAGAGTTTCGTAATCGATAAATTCTTCAAAATAGTCGGCGCTGCGAAATCCTTCGTTATCTTTTTCTTTGGCACCGTATACATAAAAAGTCACTTTGTTTTCTGCATTCGGTTTCAATTCTGCATACCACAGATTAAGACCTTTATAAGCAGTATAGCCACGTCGGGTATAATATTCATCAGGAATAATGATCGCCATTCCCGTATAGTATGATTTTTTTTCTAAAGTATGCGCCATTAGAGCGACATAACCGTATTCGTAAGCTCGGAAAGTGGTATCTCGATTCAGAACATTATCTTTTATGCCTGTGAGTAGGAGTGTGTTCGGAGGCATATTTATTAATGCTATTTCCTTTTCATAACCTTTATGTCCTGCCCAGATTGTTACCATCTCTGCTATACGGCCGGCAGATACTTTACTTTCTTTTCGGTCTATTCCGTAAATTCTTCTTACCGGACCTTCGCTTATCAATAAATAGTTCGGTTTTCCTATAGGGTAGGTTGCCTTGTTCGAATAGACTGCTATTTCACCTAATCCGATAGAGTCAGCTTCTTGCAGAATAGAGTCTCCTGAAGCGGTAAATTGTTTAAATGACTCTTTACCTGCAGACGTTTGTATAGAATCTTTAAAAGTCGGATATTTCTCCGAAGTTACCCATGTAAGTGTTGCAGTACGGTTTTCATTCGGAGCAAAATTGCAGATAAATGCGAGTTCGTCCCATTGCCCGTCTTGATCTATGTCATCAAGTTGAGAAACGATTAGTTTTCCGTTGTTATCGTAAAGGACAGGTAGTAATGTAGAGTCCGGATTATTTAATTGGCTACGTTTGATAACAATACCTGCATTATTCCGGTAACGGTCTGTGGGATTGGTCATTTCGATAACCAGACTCTCGCTTTTCTTTTGTTGATGACATCCGGTAAATATGAAGGTCGTCATCGAAACGATTAACATGAAAGTTCTCATGATGTTTTCAGTTTTAATGGGTAAAATTCTAAAAACAAATTGGGAGGAGAGTCGGTAGAAAGAAAGACTGTATGAAATTCTCCATACAATCTTTCTCTGATATTCTATATTTTATAAGTTAGCTTCGATTTTTGCTTTCAGATCGGCTTTAGAAGATGCACCTACTTGTTTATCGACAAGTTTGCCTTCTTTGAAAAATAAAAGAGTAGGAATGCTGCGGATGCTGTATTCTTCACTCAACTCATTGTCGTTATCGACATTATATTTTCCTATAATCGCCTTGTCTTCGAATTCGGCGGCCAGTTCTTCAACGGCTGGGGCGATACTGCGACATGGACCGCACCATTCCGCCCAAAAATCAATTACTACGAGCTTGTCCGAAGCGAGAAGCTCTTTGTAGTTTGCATCTGTAATTTGTAATGCCATGATTTTGAAGTATTAAAATTTTAATTTATAATGGTTTTCAAAAGTCTAACAAAGTTATAAAAAAACAATAAACCAATCCTATTTGTTCGATGAATTATAAATATGTTTTTAAGCCGATGCCTCTGTCCCGTATAGTACCAGTTCGTCTTCTGCCTCTTCGGTATTGCGTTGCATCTCTTTTCGGGAAATTCCGTTTATCTTGAATGATAATCCGTTGTTATCTTCGATAAATCGGATTAGGTCTTTTGTTACGTTAACCTTGTGTGATCGGGCGAAAAGCTTTACTTGATATTTTTCTTCAGGATCATAGATTTCGAAGAAAAGTTCGGTATTCGATTCTTTATCGGGTTTGAGCAAGTCTGTCAGCGGCTCTATTATACCGTTGTTGATCTGGTCGATCGGAATTACTACAGTAAGACTTTCCAATAATTTATTTTTTACGTCTTGCAATAACTCTATCGAGACGATTCGTATGTCCAGAACGCTTTCATTGAATTTTCGGGGTTGACATTTTGCTTTGATAAGCAGATACATGCCGTTATATCCGAATTTCCGGAAATCGACGAAATCTTTTCCGAAAAGAGGTATCTCGGCAGATCCTGAATAATCCTCGATTTTTAGAATTCCGAATGGTTTACCGGTTTTTGTCATTCCTTCTCTGAAACCTGTTACGATACCGCCCATGACAATATCTTTATTGATTAAGGCTTGACGGTCTTCCAGTTCGCTCATTCGGGTATTGCATCCATATTCGAGAGTCAAAGCATAGTCGTCCAGAGGATGTGCAGACAGGTAAATTCCTACTAAATCCCGTTCCTTTTCCAGTCGTTCCAAATCAGACCAGCTTTCGGCAGCGGGAATTTCGGGCTTGGCTACTTCTATAGCATCGCTTCCTCCGAACAGAGAGTTAATTTGAGCCGCTTTATCTACTTGATATTTGTTACCGTAGCGAACAAGGGTTTCGAGGAAAACTTCACCTTTACTGTTTTGAGCGAAATATTGTTCTCTTTTTATTTCCGGAAAACTGTCGAATCCTCCGGATAAGGCAAGACTTTCTATATTCTTCTTGTTACAAGCATTCAAATTGACCCGTTGCACAAAATCAAAAATACTGGTGAACGGACCATTTTTCTCTCTTTCTTCCATAATGCTGCGGACAGCACTTTCTCCTACACCTTTTACAGCTCCCAATCCGAAGCGGATATTGCCGTCTTTGTTAACGTTGAATTTCAAATTACTTTCGTTTACATCCGGACCGAGCACTTTAATACCCATAGCTTTACATTCATCCATGAGTTTGGTGATTTCCGTAATATTCGAGATATTGCGGCTCATCACGGCTGCCATATATTCCGAAGGGTAGTTGGCTTTCAGGTAAGCTGTCTGGTAAGCCACCCAAGAGTAGCATGTCGCATGAGACTTGTTGAATGCGTACGACGCGAATTTTTCCCAGTCAGCCCAGATTTTTTCCAAAGTTTTGGGATCGTGCCCGTTTTTTTGTCCGTTATTTATAAACAGCGGTTTTAAAGCATCCAGTTTATCCTTTAATTTTTTTCCCATCGCTTTACGCAAAGCATCGGACTGTCCACGCGTAAAGTTAGCCAATAACCGTGAGAGAAGCATCACCTGTTCTTGATACACTGTAATTCCGTAAGTATCTTTCAGGTACTTTTCCATAATCGGAATATCGTATACGATCGGCTCTCTTCCGTGTTTCCGGTCGATAAACTGCGGAATATAATCCATAGGTCCTGGTCGATAGAGAGCATTCATGGCGATGAGGTCTTCAAAGGTCGTCGGTTGCAGTTCGCGCAAATATTTTTGCATTCCGGCCGATTCAAACTGGAATGTTCCCACGGTTTTCCCTTCGCTGTACAATTTATAGGTCGCATCGTCGTTTATCGATATTTTGTCGATATCGATATCGATGCCTCGGTGAGATTTTATATTCGCTACGGCTTCTTTGATAATCGATAGTGTTTTTAATCCCAGGAAGTCCATTTTTATCAATCCCGTATCTTCGATTACCGAACCTTCATATTGAGTGACCAGCATTTTTTCACCGGTCTCTTTATCATCGGCAGTACTTACCGGAACCCAATCGGTAATATCATCTCGACAAATAATCGTCCCGCAAGCATGGACACCCGTACCCCGAACGTTTCCCTCAAGCATACGAGCGTATTTCATCGTGTCGCGTATCAACATATTTTCCGATTCGCAGGCTTGTTGCAATTCGGGAACTGCGGCAATACAATTTTTTAGATTGATTTTAGGAGATTTACCGTCTATTTCAGGCAATCTGTCGGGAATCAATTTTGTGAGACGGTCTGATTCGGAAAGAGGCAATTTCTCTACTCTGGCAACATCTTTGATAGCCATTTTGGTTGCCATAGTACCGTAGGTAATAATATGAGCTACCTTTTCGTGTCCGTATTTTTCGGTTACCCAACGAAGTACTTCTCCTCGTCCGTCGTCGTCGAAGTCGATGTCTATATCCGGTAAAGAAATACGGTCGGGATTCAAAAAACGCTCGAACAGCAAGTCATATTGTATCGGGTCTATTTGGGTAATCCCGAGACAGTAGGCAACTGCCGATCCGGCAGCCGATCCTCGTCCCGGACCTACCGATACCCCCATGTTACGGGCTGCAGCGATAAAATCCTGTACGATCAAGAAGTATCCCGGGAAACCCATTGTTTTCATGATATGGAGCTCGAAGATCAGCCGTTCCTTTACATCCGGGCTTAATGGATCTCCATAACGAGTTTTTGCCCCGTCGAAAGCTAATTTCTTTAAATAGTCTGCTTCCAGTTTGATACGGTATAGTTTGTCATATCCTCCTAAAGTATTTATTTTAGCTTCCGCAGCGACCTGGTCCATAACGACATTCCCGTTTTCATCCTGAGTAAATTCATCGAACAAATCTTTTTCCGTAAACTTTTGCCTATATCCTTCTTCTGTCCCGAATTCTTCAGGAATAGCGAATGTCGGCATGATAGGAGCATGATCGATCGAATAGAACTCCACCTTATCCAGTATTTCATTGGTATTGATAAGGGCTTCAGGAACATCGGCGAAGAGAGCGTTCATCTCTTCGGTTGTTTTCATCCATTCCTGTTTCGAATAATACATGCGGTTGGGGTCATCAAGGTCTTTTCCCGTACTCAGGCAGATCAGCCGGTCGTGAGCCTCTGCATGCTCTTCATCAACAAAATGCACGTCATTGGTACAGATTACCTTGATATTATATTTTTTTGCATATTCCAGAATTTTGGTATTAGCTTGTACCTGCAAAGGATATGCTTCGTGATTGGCATTCGGTACGGTAGCTTTGTGCCGTTGTAATTCCAGATAGTAATCCTCACCGAACAGGTTTTTGTACCATCGTACCGCTTCTTCTGCCTCGTCGAGCAAACCTTTGTTTATTTTTTTCGGGACTTCACCACCCAAACAGGCAGATGCGACGATCAGCCCTTCATGATATTTTTCCAATTCGACACGGTCGGTTCTTGGACGCATATAGAAACCCTCGGTCCAAGCTTTTGATACCAATTTAATCAGGTTTTTGTACCCTTTCAGATTTTTTGCAAGAACGATCAAGTGGTATCCGCTTTGATCGGGTTTACCGTTTTTGTCTTGTAAGCGGTTTCTTGCCACATACATTTCGCAACCGATAATCGGTTTGAAGAGTTTTTTTTCTTTCTCTTCCAACTCAGCCTTACAGCGTGAGAGTTCGGCATCCCGGTCTTCACATTCTATTTTTCCGTTTTCGATGTCCGATATTCTTTTTTTCAGGTCTTTTATCTCGCTTTTGACACCTCCATTTTTTTTATTTACATAATTATAAAATTCTTTGATACCGAACATGTTGCCGTGATCGGTAATGGCAATACCCCGCATGCCGTCACGCATAGCTTTATCGACCAAAGCCTGTATACTCGCTTGTCCGTCAAGAATAGAATATTGAGAATGGACGTGTAAATGTATAAATGGATGCATGATAAATATAATGACTGTTACTTTGTATGGGGATAAAGTTACGAAGCTTATTCGAAGCAAGAAAATAGATTTGGTGAAAATTTTTATAAGAGTTATTTATGAGGATTTAATTAGTTGATGACTAATGCTTTATTAGAGTATTTTTTCTTGATGAAAGAATGATTTGTGGATGTCGTTTTTTAATATAAAATTCGGTCAAAAATTTCTTGTATGAGAAGATTTACCAACCACCATAAATGTCACCTTCTTTTATATAATTATTAACAGGTTCGTATTTAGTCATTGATATTGTATAATGACTCGGATATATATTTACTTGGATATATGGATATTTTAGAATTGGAGGTTCTGTTCTAAAGCGAGGTTCAAAAAAAAGAGAGTCGAATTCAGCCTCTCGTAGTATTTCCAGACTGTCGTTAAGAATATTAATTTCTGTAATATCATCAGAAGCTAATATGTAAATGGCTTTTTTGTTACGGGGGTCAAATACGAATTCTAATTCGGTCGATTGATTGGTTTCATACTTTATATAGTCAACGGTATCTGAAGGTAGAACGCTATCTTTTGCAAATACGACATAAAATTGAGCACCTGGTACTTTAGAGGTGGTTATCCCGATATCTGTTCCCGGAACTTTAAAAAAGAAGTTGCTGGGTTCGTTGTTATATTTCTGTTTTTTTTCAGAGCAGGAATATATCAAACCGATAGCGATAAGCGATAGGATATAAATAATCTTTTTCATAACTGTTTAGTTAAACGTTTATATAAAGTAGGAATACTTCTGGTATATCTGTCGAGAATAGAAAAAGGAGCTATTAAAAGATCTCTTATTCCGAGTTGGTATCCGAAATATTGCGCATTTTGAGAAGATGGCAATTCGATAGCAGTGATATTCCCCATTTTATCGTAAGTAAAAGCCTCGGCCGCAGCAGTTTTGACGCCGTCCCGAGTATATTGTTGAGAAGCGGTAAGTCTGTTCAGCCCGTCATAAGACAGTCTGAAGTGCGCGCTGTCGTGAGCCGAATAGTAGACATCAGCGATATTCCCGTTATAAAGAGGCTCGACACCCTCCGGAAGATCTTCGTTATAATATATCTTCTCGTTCATAATTATTGTCTTGAAAAATAATATTTTAGATTTCCCAAAAGTTGATAGGGATCTATATCAATGAAAAATCTTTATTTTTTTCTTTAATGTTGAAGTTATTATATAAACGATAGTCACAATAATATAACATAGAAAATATTTACATATTCTGATATATTCTTTAAGCCATTCTCCCACCCATAAAATATCGACTTTATCTCCGTTTCGACCTTCTATCTCATATTTATAACTGACTTCACAATTAATAATTGCATATATAATCACAAATAATAGAATAATTGATATGATAATAAAAACGATTCTAATCCATTTCATAGTTTATCTTGTTTTATAAACTACACTTCCAGTTTTAGATATATTATATATTAGTGCCAGTTTTTATTGTTCTATAAAAATTGCATTTACATATCTTCGTCTTCATCTGAAGTTGTGTCTTTTATTTCAATATTACCTTTGTTCGAAATAGATAATTCAAACCAATAACAAATATCTGTATCAGGCATACATAAATTGATGTTAAAAAATATTCTTTCGTTCTTGTCAACGCTGTCTACATTACAGGAACAGATAGAGTATTTTGCTATTTCTTCTTTTGAGATATTAAGAATTAAAGAAATCTCTATTAATCTTTTGTTTTAATGTTTATTGATATATTGTTGAGTTGTTTTAAATAAATTATTTTTCGATTAAAAAAATGTTTGGAAATTGATAAAAATACTGGTTGCCAATTTCCATTTTTAAATACTGCTCTACTTCTTTTTTCTTTATAAGAACGATTCTTTCGCTATAAAAATTTGATGCTTTTTCATTTTTAGCAATGAAATATGAAAAAGTTTCATTTGCTGTAATGTTTTTTATAAATGAATATCCTATATTTATTGATTGCTTATTCAATAAATTTTCACACATCATTTCGATTAAATTGAAATCTCCTTTTCTTTTTTTAAAGTAATCATGTATCAACTCAATATTAGTTCTGTTATTTATTGGTACTAATGACACCCAAGTTAAGTAATCCTCATCTGAATTATTTGTTATCTGGTAGTTATCTATTATTTCGTTTTTTTTAGTAATTCCATTGAAATAATTAACAGAAATAGTATCAATCTGTATCAAGCGTTGAGCATTTAATGTTACAGTATAAAGTAGAAAGGTAAGAAAAAGTATATGAACTCTTGTTTTCATCTTGCTTGCATATTTTTTATAGTTTCTTTTTTAGACTTGATGATCATTTCCATTAAAATTTTATTCCCTTCAATCCATCCACCATCAACAGGCTGGTGACTTGCCCCTTTATGGTTACCACCATTATTAATATACAGTAAAACATGTCCATTAGCTTCGTGACTATAAATTTCTGCTGCCCCTGCGGGCGATAAATTTTTATTGACAATAACAATAGTGTTATTATTTGGTGAATTTTGTATACCCTCTTTATCAGGGAATAGGGTTTTTCCCATAAAACCACTTTCTCCAGTGGAGAGTCCACCCATTGTTTCTCCTGTTAAATCTTTATCTGCTTCTGAATCATATCTAGGATCAAAGTCATTATATGACATCGTTACAGTTCCTAATCTCCCATTTTGGTCCATAAATGTAAATTTATTGTCTAATATAACTTCAACCATTCTATTTGAATTAACCAGTGTTTTTAGATTATTAAAATTTAGACTTTTCCCACCATAAGAGTTTAACAATGTTCTGTCAATCAATCTATTTTTATCCAATTTTACGTAATTGCGCGCATCTTTTGGCAATGTATTTTGTATCATTATTAATTCAGCAGTTCCCGCAGGTTTTATTTTTTTTCCATCCGGATCAAGCGCATTAATGAAATTATTAGCGCAATAGGCGTAAGGGCTTATGTGATAATATTCTTCACAAAGCGGATCGGGCTGGTTGAAACGGTTTATCGGCGCGAACAAAGTACGAGCCCCGAAGAAGTACTCGTCCAGCCCGTTGTCATAAACGATCTCCTTGCCTGTCAGTCCGTAATTGTAAGGCGACCTTCTCTTTTCCCGCATAATCCCCGAAGGATAATAAATATTAGAATATTTGTTCGACAAGCTGTTCCAGTAGAGCCAAATTGATCCGAGATGATCCTTACTGGTGTAACAATAAGAAAAAGACATCTTCCTACCTGTGCTGACCTCTATATTCCCTTCAGGCGTATTTATATACTTCTGTCGCGTCCTCTGATACCAATACACGTCGTTCCATTCGGACATATAGGAGATATACGGGTCGGTATTCTTGACCACGGAGTCGATAGGAACAGCCGTACTTATCGAATAAGCCCCGGTAGCGTTCCGAATCTTTCTTCCGTCGGCCATATAATAGAAAACCGATAAGCTTTTGTCAGAAAAGGCGACGGTTTGGGGGAGATTCAGCAGATTATAGGTCGTCAAGGAAATTCTGTTGTCCGAGTTTTTGATCAAGTTTCCGTTCGGATCATACTCATACTCGACATCCTTTCCTACCAGATTGGGATATACCATATCGTTGTAGTCTCCATAGTAAGGCGAACCTTCTCCTCTGATGATAGAAATAATGTTCCCCATTTTATTTTAGTTTCCAAATTTTTGAAAGATCGTATCGTAATTTGTATGGAAAGCTATTTACAGAGTATTTATTACGGAACAGACAGTCAGTGTCAATATTGCTGAATAAAGATTCTCTATTTTTGATCAAAAGTTTAATCCATGCTCCATCAAGCACACTTTCAAAACACGGGATATCTTTTAAAATAAAATTGTTAAAATATTTGTTTACACTATCTTTGTTTATAGAAATATTTTTTGCCTCAATGGGCTTGTTTTTTTTAGTCCTATATGGTTTAACTTCAAAGCAGTATATAAAGTTGTTTTTGTGATACCACATTAGATTAAAATTATTAAAGGCAGACGAATATAGATAAACTGTATCTGCTTCTTCATGTAATTCTTTTATTAACTTGTTTGTCTTTTTCTGTAAACATAATTGAGAACTACACCCTTCCAACAATATAGGTATAAGTATCACTATAATAATTTTACTTTTCATTTTATATCCTCCTGTTTACCCATTCGTTTAAAATCATCGTATTTTATATTCATGAGGCTACCTTTTTCATTGAAAAAAATAACTCGATTATTATTAATATCAATAAGAAATGAATTTCCCGTAAAGCCATATTTGCGTAATTCTCCAACCCACCATATATCTCCTCTTGAAGGCGTAGATCCGTTTGGGTGAATATGCCAGAAAAATTGAATCTGACTTATTAGACCACCGAATTGGTTGTTCTTACCTCCGATTTTAAAAGGTTTAACAGACCATTTTTTTTCTGTACTGCCATCCGATAATATTTGTGTTTGCATAGTAGTCCCAGCATCCCAGATGCGAGCGTTTGTGTCACCAAATAGTACATGTCCACCATATTCAACTCTTGTTTCGGGTGATGTTCCGCTATTTAGTGCTGCAGTAGCGGTGCGTTGTACATCTTGTTGAATTTGCCCTGTGGGAATATGCATAACATTTTTACTTTCAGACAAATTTCCAGTATAAAAATTACCCGATTTTGTTGCAGCCTTTACTTCTCGTGCCACGGAACCACGAACAAGATAAGATCCTGTACTTTTTTGTCCGTCATCACCAATTAGTTTTATTTTACCCCAGAAATTTTTAGCATAAATAGGATCCTTTCCATCCGGATCAAGCACATTAATGAAATTATTAGCGCAATAGGCGTATGGACTTATATGATAATACTCTTCACAAAGCGGATCGGGCTGGTTGAAACGGTTTATCGGCGCGAACAAAGTACGAGCCCCGAAGAAGTACTCGTCCAGCCCGTTGTCATAAACGATCTCCTTGCCTGTCAGTCCGTAATTGTAAGGCGACCTTCTCTTTTCCCGCATAATCCCCGAAGGATAATAAATATTAGCTCTGCTGTTGTTCAAATTGTTCCAGTAGTGCCAAATTGATCCGAGATGATCCTTACTGGTGTAACAATAAGAAAAAGACATCTTCCTACCTGTACTGACCTCTATATTCCCTTCAGGCGTATTTATATACTTCTGTTGCGTCCTCTGATACCAATACACGTCGTTCCATTCGGACATATAGGAGATATACGGGTCGGTATTCTTGATTACGGAGTCGATAGGAACAGCCGTGCTTATCGAATAAGCCCCGGTAGCGTTCCGAATCTTTCTTCCGTCGGCCATATAATAGAAAACCGATAAGCTTTTGTCAGAAAAGGCGACGGTTTGGGGGAGATTCAGCAGATTATAGGTCGTCAAGGAAATTCTGTTGTCCGAGTTTTTGATCAAGTTTCCGTTCGGATCATACTCATACTCGATATCCCTTCCCGAGTAATTGGGATATACCATATCGTTGTAGTCTCCATAGTAAGGCGAACCTTCCCCTCTGATGATCCGGTTGCCGTCATAAAACAATTGCACTCGGTTAATATAATCGGGTTGAGGATTTTGCGTACTTCTGACGATAGAAGTGATATTCCCCATTTTATCGTAAGTAAAAGCCTCGGCCGCAGCAGTTTTGACGCCGTCCCGAGTATATTGTTGAGAAGCGGTAAGTCTGTTCAGCCCGTCATAAGACAGTCTGAAGTGCGCACTGTCGTGAGCCGAATAATAGACATCGGCGATATTCCCGTTATAAAGAGGCTCGACACCCTCCGGAAGATCTTCGTTATAATATATCTTCTCGTTCATAAAAGGCTCGTCGATTTCTGTCAACCATCCCCTGATATTATAATCGTACTTACAATCGAACTTTCCGTCGTGCAGCACTTTCCCGACCAACCTTCCGGCTTCGTCATATCGATATTCGGCAATCTTGATTCTTTCGTTCTTGTCAAAAGTCTGATATAACCGGGTTAGCCGTCCTGCATGGTCATATTCATAATCATAGACGATCGTATGGTCATAAGTCGCCTCCGGTTCAAGTATAGCCTTAGCGGGATATATGGAGTAATGCTCTTTCCGCACGGATATAGGCTGCCCGATGAAGTCGTACTTGGTAAAGCTGTAATTGTGGAATCCGGAAACAGAGCAGGCATTGGTCTGAATAACCCTTCCTCGATTATCATAATAATGGGTCACATGCTCTTTCAGTTCGGGATTATTTAAAAGAGCGATGATCTGTCCGGTCAGTTTACCGGAGGGCCGCTCGATACGTTTACCGAAATCAGGCTTATCGACATAAGTCAAGAACGAATCCGACAACGCTTCAAAAGCATAGCTGTCATAATAGCTGACGATCAAGGGAGTCCGGGATTCATTAAAAGCGGCCGTATTGGTATATCCGAAATTCTCGTCCTGTCCTAAGCCGATAAAACGTTCGCAACAAACCGTATCCCGGAATATCACCTCCCAATCTTCCCTAGCGGCCGATGAGGGCAGTACCCCCCAGATCACTTCCCGCCCCAGTCCGTCATATTGATAATATTGCCATACCCCGTCTCTTCGGTTGTTCCCGTTTTGTTTCAGAATAAGGCGGTCGGAACGATCATAAACGAAATGCACGGGATCGCAGCCAGGCAACTTTTTCTCGATCACCCTGTCACGACCGTCATAACGATACACATACCCGTATTTTTTAATTACCTCGGAACTGTTACACCCCCAGCTCGCCGTAGCTGTCAATTCATCGGCTGCCAGAGGCGGCAAAACGATCCGTTTACGCCCCCGGTCATCGTACACGATATACGTATCGTGCGGTTCAGTCCCGTTCATTCTTCGTGTCAGGAGCAATTTCCCTTCGAAATCGGTAAAAGTATATACGACTTTCCCATCCTCGTCCGTTGTCCGGGCTACCGACAGTTCACCGGCAGCATACAATCCGCTTCGGATAAGTCTGACATCCTCTCCGTTATCTTCCGCCCGGAACTCAGCACAAGACAGGTCTCCGGAATCTGCATTGACGAGATATTCAGTCTTGATTGATTTCCCGTTATCCCTCCAAGCCGCTCCGGGTCCGTAAGATTCACGAATCCGATTCAAAGAGGAGTTTCCGTAAACACATCCGGAATAAGGGAATGCATCCCCGTAATAATTTCGATTTCCGTCAGGCAGCGGCAACGATTCACTGACAGGTCTGTCGAGAATATCATAACCGAAGGTGAAGTG
This sequence comes from Coprobacter fastidiosus, assembly GCF_030296935.1. NCBI lineage: Bacteria > Pseudomonadati > Bacteroidota > Bacteroidia > Bacteroidales > Barnesiellaceae > Coprobacter > Coprobacter fastidiosus. The sequence continues at coordinate 3,024,457 of NZ_AP028032.1, forward strand.
CAGGTCTTTCCCTTGCGGAGAAGCGCCTACCTGCACGGTTTCCGTATGTTTTCCGAAAATATCGTAATACAACACCTTTTCCCTGAAACTGTTTCCGTCCTCGGTGGTCATGATCCGGTTTTTTATATAGTGTTTGTTTTTATTCTGCCCTTCTGCCGTACAGACAACCCCCGAGCAGCAGGCAAAAATAAAAATAAGAAAATAATTTCGATTTTTCATGATTTTCCGAACATTTTAGATTTATATATATCAGTCAACGTTTGTCATATCTATCTGTCAGAATTTCGGAGTGTTATATTCATTGGTGGATAATGTCTTGGGTACTCCGTTTTCTAAAATATAGGAACGGACGACACGTCCGAATGTATCGTACTCGAAATAAGTCGTCATTCCGTCGGGTTCGGTGATCGAGGTTACTCCGACCAAAATGCGATGCGTATAAGTATATACCTGCGCTTCGGGAAGTTTCTGCCTGAGAGAGTTGATCGTCTCCATTTCGGTATCGGGAGATGTCATATTTCCGAGCTGTTCTACCCAAGCCTTGTCTTTCCCTAATGCCGAAAGTAATGCATCATAAGTGACATTGACGATTTTTGCTATGGGATATTGGTTGCAATATGACCAAAGGTAGCAGGTATAGGTACGTCCGTCGGTCGTTACGGAACTTACGTTCCCATAGCTGTCATAAGTATAGCAAAGGCGGTCTTCGTATGCTTGCAGTTTGTCATTCCATGTGCGGGCTTTCAACGGTTTTTGTCCGGAATAAGAACAGGCAGTCATGGTAGAGTCGTTATTGTATATACGCTTGTACCCATATAACGGAGAACTGGGAGCCTCGTTTGCGTAGTTGAACCGTTCTATAACCTCTTTCCCGTCACCTGTAGTCGTTTTCATGGCAAGAGGATTCAGGTGAGCGGTAGCCCGGAATTGGGTATTTAAATCCGGACTATCGTCGAAGTATTCTTCGGGAAACTCTGTATTCGGCCGGTATATATACTCTTGGGTAATCGTATTTGCAGCTTCTCCTGTATCGGAGTAACGTGTGATTTTTTCCCGTTTCAGGCGGGTTGTCGCTATTGTCTTTCCCCATCCGCACTCTTTGTACTGTTCTTGATACTTAGATTGGTATTCTTCCAAATTGCATACCCGGGTCTTATAGGGACGTGATATGGCAACATAATAATACTCTTTATCTTTCGGACCTTGGTATCCCGAATATTCATATTCGTGCCTTTCCGCTATTTTGTCATTTTCGAATATCTCCTTTTTTATGAGACGACCGCCATAGTAATACATGTCATCACCGTTATCCGGATCGAAAGGACGGCTGATGTCTTGTCTAATTTGATATTTGGGGTCGAACGGGTCGTTGCGACCTCCGCCGAATATGTTCCAAGAAGGCGTATCGAAAGTATATTCTGTCCTTATTTCTGTCGAAGAGGTGGCGATTCGTTCTGTTACATACGGATACAATACCGAACTTCCGTTTCCGAACGTGATGTTCGATACGGGAGCGAAAGCCCATGTCCGCAACCGGCACTCTTCTTGAGTTCCGGTTGTAGGATTTATTTTCAACATGCGTTGTTCTACGCAATAATCCCGTTCCGAAAGGCCGATTTTAGGAATGCCCCAGCCGTCTCCGGAGTGTTCGATAGAGCGGGTAGAACGGGCATCAGGGAATTTATAAGATCTATAATAAAAGGAACGCGTTCTCGACGATCCTCCACTCATATTACTTTCGGTTATTTTTTGTATGCGTAGTCCTCCGGTGTAGAAAATCGTATCGGATTTGTGTCCGTCCATATACCGTTCTATGCTTTTCCCGTGTCGGTTTATCTCATAATCGAAGGTAGTGGATACGCCTTCGGGAGAGAGAATTTGGGTGAGGATTCCCGCTTTCATGTAGTATTCCCTGCATTCTCGGGCATTACTGCCGAATGTAAAATAATGCTCTCCTGTACGGTCTTTATAGGTGTATCTTCTTCCGTAAGGAGCGTAAATCTCCAGGTCATACCCTTGTGTTTTTTGCCTCCCGTTATAATATCCCCAGTGGTCCATGGCATAACTGGCTTCGTCCGGGACATTTTCTGGCTTGAAGTAGGTGAACCGGTAATATTTTTTCTTCGTTTCTCCGGCATCTGTAATAGCGATAGAATCGAGTTTTGTTTTATATGGGCTCGAATTGTACGGGGATACGTAGAACTTTATGCGTTTGATCACCTGTCCGGTTTTACTTTTCACGATCATCTCTCCAAGATTGCCTTGACTATCCATATCGAAAGAGACAGAGCCGTGATCGAAGTTTATCGTTTTGATTTTTCGTTCTTTTATATAATCTGCGTAATACGGACTTTGAACCCTATAAGGCTGATCTCCTGTATAGCTTGCGCCTATGCTCACCGTACCGTCACTGTTGATCGTTCCGTATGATGTTTGGCTTCCTCGTTTTATGATGAGCCGATAGCCGTATTTGTCATCTTCCATGACAACGTAGTTGGATGGGTATTCGCCGGATAATATGGGTTTGGCCATAAATCCCGAGTAACTGAATGTTATGGCAGCTTTGGTAGAGCCGGAAGACATTCTTTTACATAGCCACCGTGTGCTATAATCTCCGGTCTTTTCGGTGAGGTTGTTATATTCTCCTCCGAATGAGTATGATATTCCGTCTTGGTCGGACATCAAAAATCCGTTCTCTTCGAAGTCGAAAATTCCACTGTTGATTCGTACCGGTTCATAAGGGCAGATAAGAAATTTCGGGTATATAGAACGGTTGGAAGTCCGACTGTCATAAATCACCGGGATATAAAATGATCCGCGCTGTTTCGCTAACTTGAAGAAAAAACGGTCGGGCTCGCTGTCGATCTCTTTGTTCTCTATCCGTTTGAAAAATTTGACTTTCTCGTTTTCTTTCATTTTATCGAAAGAGTTTTTTTCCGTAAGGTATTTACCTGTACGGAAACCTCCGTTAGGAGCGTCGTCGGGTATTCCGTTTATTTCCCGCATTATCGACGGTTCGGCATTTAATGTCCATCCGCTTCCTACCCATCCGCTCAATTCCCGCACCTTGAGTCCGCTCGAGTGATAAGATAAGGTTATGGGAAGTTCTATGTCGCCTGCTTTTATGGTATATAGCGGGATGGTTATATCGACCAGTCCGGTACAGTAATCGACCGGATAGCTGACATATTTTCGTACGGCCTCTGCTTCGGGCGAAACCGGAACTATTTGCGGCTGTTTGATAATTATCGGGTTGTCTGCATTTCCTTTATCAGGGAAAAATATGCATAAAGCGACCGTTAACAAGTGTAATGTGCGGGTGATGTGTATTCTTTTCATGGGATAAGTAGTTTTATTCAGACCATATTTTTTCTCCTGCCGGTTGTCCGTCGATGATAAATCGTATTACATAGCGTTCGAAGATAGAACCGTTTATCTTTATTTCCTTGCGGTAATAACCTGCCTGCTGTGTCTCTTTGGGATACATTTTCAATAACTGTCCTTGGGCATTGCACAGAGCTATTTCCACATCTGCGCTTTCAGTCAAAGTATATTCCAGAATCAGATCTCCTCCGGCTTTATTGCCGGATAGTTTATATTCGTTTATTTTCGATTTGGGTATGACACTTTCGTTTTCAGAACTGTCTTTTGCGGCAAGTTTCTCTGCTTCTATTTTTTCACGGCGCAACAGGTTTTCCATATCTTCGGGCAATGTGTAATACTGTTCATCGGGGGGATAGTAGAATGCCGTGCGGAAATGGGGTTCTTCTTTTCCGTTCCGTATCAATTTGTTTTCTATTGTTTCAAAAACAGGATAACGGTATCCTGCGGCATACCAACGGTAAGTGTCGGTGAGTATGACGAGCGTATCGTTGGCTATCCGGTAATCTATGCTGTCGGGGCGGGAACGTAGCTTTGCCGTGACCGAATCTTCAGACATATAGCTGCATTCGGGAATCTTTATTTCGGAAACAGATTTGCGCAGGGTGTGTACCCTCAGTATGTTTTCTAATGTATCTTCGCCTATTATCAACATGCCTTCGGCATCGGCTTCTACAATGCTCTTTCCCGATACGGTGAGGTCGAGATTATGTTGATATTCACCGACATTGTAAAAATAACTTTCGAAACGGTCTCCGAAACGGAACGGATATTTCACCGATAATTCCGGTAAATATGATTTTTGTATCATCGTGCGGTTTTCCATTCCCGTAATTAACAGGGAGTCTCCTTGCATTTGGTATCTGTAAAAAGTTAAATGCTCATGTCCCGTCAGTAAACTGTCGTTACCGCTGTATTTTAGTTCATATCGCTCTTTTTCTGTCGTGAGATGATCGAAATACCAGATTTTTTTATCTCCTTTTTCTCCGGGATCGAAATAGGAAATCCGCTCTTTTATGATTTTGTCTCCCGGTCTGGGAGCATTCTCCGATTTGTACAAAGTATTTTGTGCTTTTAGAGAAAGGCATCCTAAAATACTTGCTAACAGAATGACCGAATCTTTCATATATTCAGATTTGATAAAGGTTGCGTTTTATGGTAATGGTTCTCGAAAATCTCTATTAAAAAAGTGTTTATACGATTTTATAGGCTTGTATAATCTCTGTGCGTCTATTTGGTTATTATAATTTGTATGAAATTTTATTATGATATAAATTATTTTATCTAATATATTATGGCTAATTTTTTATTTCTGCACCTAAATTAACTAAATATTTTTATATATCAAAATTTTTATTGTAAAAATGTGTTTGAGTGTATTTTTTTGATTGTATAGAGGGGTAAAATAGTTAATGATAAATTTTTTATAAAGTTCAGAGCTTGTTTATTCAATCCTTTTGCACTTTGTACAAGACGGACAAATTCGGCACGGTATCCTTCCGGATCGAAAGAAAGACCTTTATTGGCAGTCTCGATGACTTTGTCATAAGTAGCTTCGCCTTTGAAATCCGAGTCTTTGAGTAGTTGAGCGAACATGGCGACTGCCGAAGCGAACCGGAAATCCGGTGATACGTTATCTTTACCCATATCCGTTACGCTCTTTTCTATTTTTTTACTTTTTTCTTCTTCCGGAGTTTTGTACCGGAGTTTCACGGTCAGTAGTTCCGAAGAGTTGCTTGTTTGCGTGTTTATATTCGTTTCGGTCTGGTATTTCAACGGATCGATACTTCCCGGAATATTACCTGATATTCCGGTGGGGATGATTTCATAAAGGGCTGTGACCGTGTGTCCTGCACCCATTTCTCCGGCATCCTTAGTATCATCGTTAAAGTCCTCGTCATTCAATATCCGAGTCTCATATCCGACGAGACGGTATGACTGTACCTTTGCCGGATTAAATTCTACTTGCAGTTTTACATCTTTGGCGACAGCATACATCGTACTGCCGAATTCGTTTACCAAGACTTTGTTCGCCTCTTGAATATTGTCGATATAAGCGTGATTGCCATTCCCTTTTTGAGCCAGTATCTGCATCTTGTTGTCTTTATAATTTCCCATTCCATAACCTAAAACAGTCAGGAAGATTCCGCCTTTTCGTTTCGATTCGATCAGGTTCTCCAATTCTGTTTCGCTGGATGCGCCGACGTTAAAATCTCCGTCGGTGCAGAGTATGATCCGGTTGTTTCCTTGTGCGATAAAGTTTTTCTGAGCAATGCGATAAGCTTCTTTTATGCCTGCACCTCCGGCGGTTGATCCTCCCGCAGTGAGAGTTTCGAGAGCATCTTTGATTTTTTGTTTTTCATTTCCCGGAGTAGAAGGTAGGGCGACCCGCGCATCTCCGCAATAGGTGACGATGGCTACCCGGTCTTTTTCACGCAGGTTGTTCACCAGCAGCCGCAGAGAGGATTTTACGAGTTCGAGACGTGTCGGTCCGAACATAGAACCCGATACATCGATCAGAAATACGAAATTCGATGCCGGGAGGTTTTGGCTTTCGATTTCCCGGGCTTTTAATCCGATTTGTACCAGACGATGAGTTTTATTCCACGGGCAGATACCGACTTCCGTTGTGATTCGTACCGGATCATTTCCGGTTGGTTTCGGGTAATTATAATTGAAGTAATTGATCATCTCTTCGATGCGTACGGCATCTTTCGGAGGCATTTCACCTTGGTTGATAAATCTTCTTATATTGCTGTACGAAGCAGCATCCACATCGATAGAGAATGTCGATAGGGGATCTTTGACGGGAGATTTGAATCGGTTTTCGGCATTATGGCTGTACTCTTCCCGGTTTGCATATCGATCGTAGATAAGCGCCGGCATACCGAGATTTCTGACAGCCATTTGTTTACTACTGATTGCCCGGTTACTTACTTCATCCGACGTTATGACACATTCTTCCATCAACAAATTGTTGTCAGGATATAGTTTGACATCGATTATTTTTCGGTTGGCTTTTACTTTCTGGGTTTTATATCCGATATAAGAAAAACGGATGATGTCACCTTGTATCGCTTCGATCGAATATTTTCCGTGTTCGTTTGTTACTGTTCCTTTCCGGCTTTTTTCTATCGAAACATTTGCTCCGATAAGAGGTCGGTTGTTTTCGTCGGTTACTGTTCCCGTTACGGTTAAGGATTGAGCGGATAGTCCGGAAATCCAGATAACGCACAAGATTGTGCTAAATATCGATTTAATTTTAAGGGTTTTCATAATGTACAATTTTAAAAGTTAGATAATACGTTATTTTTGTTGTTTGCTATATAGATGTTTCGGCTTGCCATAATTCCATAAACGGGATGAAAAAAAATTTTTCTTTTGTCGTTTTGAACTGTAACCCTTATCTTTACCGAAAAATCAAATCGACGTTTTTTAAACCGCACATATCGTCTTTGCCCGATGAAGAGTTGCTTGCTCGGTATAATAGAACGGGTGATACGAAATATTTCGGCGAACTGTATAACCGTTATATTCCGTTATTGTACGGAGTCTGTTTGAAATATCTGGGAAATGCCGAGAAAGCAGAAGATGCCGTAATGCAGCTTTTTGAGGAGTTGACCGAAAAAATAGGACGGTATGAGATTACCCTATTTCGTACATGGTTATATAGCGTGGTAAAAAATCATTGTTTTCAACTCTTGCGGAAAGAGGAACGGGAAATTCCGGTAAATCTTGATGCCGATTTTGTGGAATCGGCGGATATCGTGCATCTATTAAGTGACGATGAGGAGGATTCTCGTTTGCCGGCGTTGCAGAAATGTATGAGGCAGTTACCTCCGCAGCAGCGAGAATGCATCGAATTGTTCTTTATGCAAGAACAGTCGTATGCCGATATTGCAAGTCGGACAGGTTATTCTTTGAACCATGTAAAGAGTTATATCCAGAATGGGAAAAGAAACTTGAAAATTTGTATCTTAAAACAGGGTGACGAATGAATTTGAAGCAATACATACGAGGCCGGAGAAGGGGCAAGGCTGCCCGGGATTTGGAGAAGGAAGCGTTGAACGACCCTTTTCTGAATGATGCGATCGACGGGTATGATGCCGTACCGGGCGACCATTCTCGTCATTTGGAGAATTTGCATCGTAAAGTTTCCCGTTCGTCATTAGAGAGGGCCGATTTTCGTCGTTTAGCAGGTCTGGTTGCCGGGCTTTTGATTCTGTTTGCGGTCAATTTCTTTTTTTACCGAAAAGAAAAAGTCGAAATGACGGCAATGGATACTACTGCCGGACAAGCGGAGGCTGTTTGGGCGGATACGGGAAAAAGTGTCGAGACTAAAATCGTTCCGCCCCTGATCGCTGAGGCAAAAGAGAGAGAGACCGAACAAATGGTTCGTAGTGATGATGAAATAAAAAAGGCACATAATGCACCTGTTATCCGACAGAAAAATAAAGAGGGTGTGGTTGAAGAGTCTTTGGCGATGAGTACAGATGTCGTTTCGGAAGATGAGGTGAGACTTGCCGATGCACCGAAAGACGAGGTAAAAGTCATGGCTATGAGTAAACGTGCTGTTGCTGCAGCACGACCGCTTGTTACTGCTGCTCATGAAGCGACCGGGATTGTTACCGATGAGTCGGGTAACCCTTTGGCAGGAGTTGCCGTACAGATAAAAAACTCAAAAACAGGGGTTGTTACCGGATCGGATGGCAGATTTTCGATACCGGTCTCAGGAAAAGATTCTTTACAATTTTCATTCGTAGGATTTGAAACTGCTTCAATCTGCGCCGATCCGAATTCTCCTATGTCGGTTGTCCTATCGGAAAATCCGATGGCTTTAAGCGAATCGGTGATAGTAAAATCCAGCGGTTTAGAGCCGATCGTGGGGTGGAAAGAGTTCCGTAAATATCTGAAACGGGAGATGCGGCTTCCGGCAGATACTTGCCGAAATATTTCGGGTAAAGTATCTTTGGCTTTCGAAATAGACAAACAAGGTCGTCCGGTAAATATCGAAGTTGGAAAATCTCTATGTCCTTCATTAGATCGAGAAGCGGTCCGATTATTGAAAAGCGGTCCTATATGGCAGGGTAGCGCTAAGGTCGGACAAGTCGATATCTGGTTTAAATGATGATCGGGGAAATTAATTCCGGTCTTGGATTAAAAAAATCAGAGTTTCTCTACGCTGAATGCCGTTATTTGTGCCCGGTTTTCTAATAACCGTATTCCGAAATATCCTTTTTCATACGGTTCTTTATCTTCCAGTCGGAAAAGTTCTTCACCATTTACCGAAAATTGTGAGACACCGTCCTGCACCGTGATAACGACATTATACCAGTTGTTCGGCTTCAACAGGTGTTTTTCGTCTGTATATTCTTGTAACAACGGTTTTACTCGGTTATCGTCCTCTGTACCATAGAATTTCCCGTGATATTTCCGGAAACGGGTTGTCGTATTGTCATTCCCTCCGTATCCTACATAATAAAGATTTAGAGAGTTATAATTTTTGAATATACCGTGCCGTTCTTCCGACCGGAAGAAAAGCGAATCGGGATGCAAAGGATCGGATGCAGCCCAAAAACAGTTCATGTCGGCGAGCCGGTCGCTTTCTCGTCCGTCCATGCGTAGAGATATGGAGTAGGATATTTTGTAGTTACCCGAAAGTTCCCGGTTATACCACATGGTGAGACCTTTGGGAGAAACGATCTCTAACGTATCGTGCAGGAATGTAAAGCTTGCCGAGTCCGATTCATCTTCGATGACCCATTCGGAAAGAGGAAATCTTTCGTGGTTTTCTCTGTTCCCGTTATTATCCGTATTCTGTTTTTTCGGTTGACAAGCCGGTAAGATTAATAAATATAATAGAAGAAGAGATAGGCTTGTGAAAAGTCTGTGTTTCATAAATATCCGTGTTTAAGAAATAACATGATAACCTTCCCGAATCAGCTCCTGCCGGATTTTTTCGATGTGTTCGTGATTGCGGGTTTCCATAACGACTTGCAAATAGCAGCCTGTTATGTCTTTGCTGCCCGCCCGTTCGTGATGGACCGAAATAACATTAGCCCCCATTCTGGCAATAATTCCGGTTACGCCGACCAATTGACCGGGACGGTCTGCCAGCTCTACCGTAAGCGTATAAGATCTTCCGGTTTTGAGAAGCCCTCGGTTGATGACACGGGAAAGAATCGTTACGTCGATGTTTCCGCCGGATACAAGGCAAATCACCTTTTTCCCTTTGACAGGAACTTTATTGAACATGGCGGCTGCCACCGATACAGCACCAGCTCCTTCGGCTATCAGTTTCTGCTGTTCGATAAGCGTCAATATTGCCGTAGAGATTTCATCATCGGTTACGGTAACGATCCCATCGACATATTTGTTGCAGATGTCATAGGTATGAATACCCGGTTCTTTTACGGCGATACCGTCGGCAATTGTCGATACCGAGTTGAGACGTTCTATTTTCTGATTAGTTATAGAATTGAGCATACTGGGAGCTCCGCTTGCCTGTACACCGTAGACTTTAACGTTGGGTTTCAGCGATTTTATGGCAAAAGCAACACCGGAAATCAGTCCTCCGCCACCGACAGGGACGATCACTACATCTACATCGGGGAGTTCTTCTAATAATTCGAGTCCGATAGTTCCTTGTCCGGCAATAACATTCTCGTCATCGAACGGATGAACAAACGTATAACCTTTTTCCTCTTTCAGTTGTAATGCTTTTTGATAAGCATCGTCATAAACTCCTTCGACGAGACACACTTCTGCCCCGTATTTTTTTGTAGCTTCTACTTTTGAAATAGGAGCTCCGGCCGGAAGGCAGATCAAAGATTTTATTCCGTTTTTAGTAGCCCCTAAAGCTACGCCTTGAGCATGATTCCCGGCAGAACAGGCGATAACGCCGTGAGCTTTTTCTTCATCGGTAAGTTGGGATATTTTGTAATAAGCACCTCTTACTTTGAAAGAACCGGTCAGTTGCAGATTCTCCGGTTTCAGATATATTTGACTGTCCGGATTGATTTGCGGAGCATATATAAGATCAGTATGACGGATAACCTCTTTCAGTACGTAAGAAGCCTGATAAATCTTATCTAATGTAAGCATAGCGGTTTGGTTATTTTTCTGACGCAATATTACGAAAAACTATTCGATAAAGCGTATCGACCGATGAATATTTTTATTCGGATCAAGACGTCTGCCTGAATTTTGTTTCGGGTCGGATTTTCGATATAAACCGGAAGAAAACGCAAAAGTGACCTGATGATGTTTTCTGCATCGGAAATTCAGGCAGGTTATCAGGCAAATTTCCCCTTGTTAATGGACGCAATGTAAGTATAGTCGTATTGTAAAAATGATTATTCTTCTAAAAGCTTTTTAGCATCTACAAATTGGGCAATACCTTTAGCAACCTGTTTCGCCTCTTTCATTGCCAGAACGACGGTTTGCGGAGTGTGTACGACATCACCGCCTGCAAATACACCTTTTCGGGTAGTCATTCCGTAAGGGCGTTCTTTGGTAATGACATATCCTGTGTCATCGACTTCTATACCGGACGTCGTGGAAACGATCCTATTTGCCGGACGAGAACCTATTGCCAACAAAATCCGATCTATCGGCATAAAATTTTCACCTTCCGGAGTTTTGACTCTGATCTTTTCCAGTTTACCGTTAGAGCCGATAAATTCGGTAACTGTGGTTTCCCATAAAAATTCGACGCCTTCTTCGACTGCCTCGTTATATTCTGTTTGTAGTGCACTCATTTGGTCTATTGTTCTTCTGAACAATACATATACTTTTCCTGCACCCATGCGCAGAGCTGTTCGGGCGGCATCCATAGCTACGTTTCCCCCTCCGATGACGCCGACTATGTCGCCTTGTTTTACCGGAACTTCTTCTCTTCCTATACTTCCGGTGTTGCACAAACTCGCCATGCGGAGAAAGTAGGAAGACTGTGTGACGCCTCTTAGTGTATATCCCGGAGTATCGAGAGATTTGGGCAATGCTGTCCCCGAACCGATAAATACGGCATCAAAGCCTTGTTCGAACATGTCATCTACCGTAATAGCTTGACCTACCATACATTGCGTAATAAACGTTACTCCTAAGGCTTCGATTTTTTTTACTTCCTTGCGCACTACATCTTTAGGCAGCCTGTACTCAGGAATTCCGTACATCAATACACCCCCGGCTTCTTGTTCTCCCTCAAAAATCATGACATTGAATCCTTCTCTTGCCAGGTCTCCTGCTACGGTCAGACCGGCCGGACCTGATCCGATAACGGCAACTTTTCCTCTCGTTTTTTGGGGTATTTTGTCTCGTATTAAACCCATATTTCCGTCAAAGTCTGCTGCAAATCGCTCTAACTTTCCTACTTGTATCGGACGTTTTTTGGCATTTAAAACACAATGACCGACACACTGTTTTTCGTGTGGACATACTCGTCCGCATATTGCCGGAAGATTACTTTTTTCATTGATGATGTGCATCGCTGCACCGATGTTTCCCATAGATAACTGATGAATAAATCCCGGTATGTTGTTTTCGATGGGACAGCCTTTAATACATAAGGGGTTTTTGCAATTGAGGCATCGTTTAGCTTCTTCTATGGCTTCTTTTATGGTAAAACCTTCGTCTAATTCTCCGAATTTGAGATCTTTTGTTTCCATTTAAATAAATATTGTAATCTTGACTTTGCAAAAATAGTATATAATTGTAATATGAACATTGCAAAATTGTTTTTTAACAATTTATTTGAATAGCTTCTTTAAAAGTGTTTTTAGTTTTTACGAGGAGGATAGCAGGTTATCTGACGAGTGAAAACGGGAAAAAAGATCGGAAGAAAGCGCAAAGATGACCTGATGGTATTTTTTTTATTGGAAAACTTAGACAGGCTCTCAATAGCAGATTCTGTCGTATTGAAGTTTTCCCTTTTAAAAAGGAGGAGATATTAGATTCTTGATAGTTATGAAAGCAGAGAGGTATATAATAGAAAAGGCGTCATTTGACGCCTTTTCTATTATATTAAGATAAACACGATGTTATTATTTTACTATTACTTTTGTTGTTTTAGTTCCGGTACGGATAATGTACGTATTCGGTTCTAATGAGAATGTTGCGCTTCCGGATACCTCTTTTTGAGCAACTTTACCTCCATTTAAGAGATAAATCTCGACAGTACCTGTATAGCCTTGAACAAATACATTTCCGTTTATACTATATATCTTTAAGTTTTCGATTGTTCCGTTATTTTCGATTCCCTGTTCATAATCGAAAGTGAGCGTATATACGTGTTTATTTTCGGGATCGGTTGCGATATTGCTGCCCGATACGGTAATCGTGACTACTTTTTCGTTGATTTCTATATCTACAGTAGCTCCTTTTCCGTCAGCTTCTGCAATAATTTGATCTTTTGCAGGAACTTCTCCGCTGACGGTGTAATCATATTTGTCTTTAGAGAATCCTTCTAATGCTGTGCCGTTAATACTTAACGAAGATAATTGAGAGCGAGTATCTTGATAAGTCAATGTATACGTATGAGTATTATTATTGTTTTCGCTGTAATCGTTTCCCTTTACAACGATTGTAACGACATTTTCGTTAATTGTAGTTTCTATCGATGCCCCTTTACCGTCCGATACGGCTTCTATTTGGTCTTCGGTAGGAACGACTCCGTCACCTGTTATCGTATAGTTATAGGTATCTTTATCAAATCCGTCAACCGCTACGCCTCCGATTTTCAATGATTCTAATTTTGAATTGTAGATAAATTCGATGTCATCGATATATACTACATCTTCTTTACTTCCTCCACCCGCAGTTTTATTTGTAGTGAAAGTTAGTAATAAAAATGAGGGTGTAGCATTTTGAGTATATTCAAAATTAACGGTCTTTTGTACCCATTGTTCATTGGTCGTTGTATAGTTCAATTCTGCAGATCCAATTTTGTGGCTGAGAATAGTCTCGTCTTTTGTCGGATCTTGATAACGAAAATTGTCATGCAGGATTGCTGCCATCCGGGCTTCTTCGGTCGAACTTGCCATTTTCGACTTTACCCAAAATGAGATGGAATCAGGGAGACCGGTAAATTTTTGTTGGTACTCTTCATTTTCAAGATCAGTAAAATTGTAATTCCCCGTTTCGTCAGTCGGAGTCATGCTACCGGCATTCATTCTGCCGGTGGTAAGTGTTCCATTTCCTACGACATTACCTATAGGGTTTGTTGCGGAAATTTTTGCGCAACTGCCTGATCCTGTACGGGTGTCGGTACTTTGAGAAACAGAGGCTTTTGTCATACTTTGTAGATTTCCGGCAGCAGTCCCGAAAGAATGCCAATATTGGGGGGCATTTTCTGTTGATTTGCCGAGAAAGCCTCCCCAAGTTGTTTCTTTCCATGTTCCCTCAAATCCGGGATTCGGCAATTGGTATTGCGCTTGAACATTTATACAACCTGCAATTATACATGCGATTGCAAGCATCATTTTTCGAGTAAACTTATTCATAATTAATGTAATTAAGATTTGATGCAAAGATAGGTCAATAAATACGGAGCGTGGTTTTGAATACATTTTTTAACTGAATAAAATATTTATAAACAAGTGATTTTGAAAGGAGTAAATTATTATATAAATAGAGATAAATATCTGTCATTATAGGGGTTTCGAAAAAGTGATTCCGTTTTTGATGCAAAGAAGAAGATATGTTTGAAATCACAAATTTTTTTAATATTCGAGCTGGTGAATAAAATATTGAAACTCAATAAGATGAATAAAAGAACATTTGAAATTAAAAATAGACCAAAACAAGCAAAATGTAATATTTTCTTCTCTTTTTCTTTTGAGAGGAGAGACGAAAAACTTTCAGAAAAAATAGTACAAATTGTAATCTCTACTTTGCAAAAAATCAATTTTTTCTTATCTTTGCCCCGTCTTACAGAACAATAGCGTGGAAGCATTCTTTAGAACACATAAATATCTGGTAGAGCATGTAAACTCTCCTGTAAAGAGAGAACTGATGCGGGAGATCGACTGGAGTCACCGGCTTATAGGTATCAAAGGCAGTCGGGGGGTCGGAAAGACTACGTTTTTGCTGCAATATGCTAAGGAAAATTTCGGTACCGATCGTTCTTGCCTTTATATCAATCTGAACCATCTTTATTTTACCGAACGGACATTAATCGATTTTGCCGATGAATTCAGAATAAAGGGAGGAAAAACTTTATTGATCGATCAGGTATTTAAATATCCCGGCTGGTCAGAAGAGTTGAGATATTGTTATGATCACTTTCCGGAGTTGAAGATTGTTTTTTCCGGTTCTTCTGTGATGCGGTTAAAAGAGGAAAATCCTTTGCTTTCGGGTGTCGCGGATTCTTATAATCTGAGGGGATTTTCTTTTAGGGAATATTTAAACCTGATGGCGGGGACGGATTTCCCTTCGGTGAAGTTGGACGAGTTGTTATGCAATCATACGGTTATTGCATCGGAAATATGTAATAAGGTGAAACCTTTGGCATATTTTCAAGACTATCTGCATCACGGTTTTTATCCTTTTTTTCTGGAGAAGCGTAATTTCTCGGAAAATTTGATTAAAACGATGAATATGATGATGGAGGTAGATATCCTTTTCATCAAACAGATAGAACTTACTTATTTACCGAAAGTGCGTAAGCTTTTATATTTGTTAGCCGTAAATGCACCTTCTGCTCCGAATGTGAGTCAGTTGAGCAAAGAGATACAGACGTCGAGGGCTACAGTTGTGAACTATATCAAATATCTGAAAGATGCCCGACTTATCAATATGTTGTATCCTGTTGATGAGGAATTTCCCAAAAAGCCGGCAATGGTATATATGCACAATACGAATCTGATGTACCCGATTCGTCCGGCTCAAGTAGAAGAGCAAGCGGTTCGGGAGACATTCTTTTATAATACTTTGCATAAGGATAACCGGTTGAATAAAGGTGAAAAGAATACGCATTTCCTTGTTAATCAGAAGTATAATTTTAAGATAGAGAGCGAAAACATACGGGGAAGAATAAATCCCGATATTTATTATACGATAGATCGTACCGAAATCGGCAGGGAGAATAAAATTCCGCTGTGGTTGTTCGGATTTTTATATTAATTTCAGTAATATTGTAATTGCATTTTTAAATTCTCAAATATATATTTAGAATATGACCAAACAAAAGAAAATGTTGACCTGTGATGGTAATCAAGCGGCTGCACATATCTCGTATATGTTCAGTGAAGTGGCTGCTATTTATCCTATCACACCCTCTTCAACCATGGCAGAATACGTGGATGAGTGGGCTGCTGCCGGAAGAAAAAATATCTTCGGCGAAACCGTATTAGTTCAAGAAATGCAATCGGAAGCCGGTGCAGCGGGTGCTGTACACGGTTCTTTACAGGCCGGAGCTTTGACTACGACCTATACTGCATCTCAGGGATTATTGTTGATGATCCCGAATATGTACAAAATTGCCGGAGAATTCCTTCCTTGTGTATTTCATGTTTCTGCCCGTACGTTGGCATCTCATGCACTTTGTATCTTCGGAGATCATCAAGATGTAATGTCGACCCGTCAGACCGGATTCGCTATGTTGGCAGAAGGTTCGGTTCAAGAGGTTATGGATCTTGCCGGAGTCGCTCACTTATCGACTATTAAAGCTCGTGTGCCTTTCGTCAACTTCTTTGACGGATTCCGTACTTCTCATGAGATACAGAAAATAGAAATGTTGGAAAATGAAGATCTTGCTCCGTTGATCGATCAAGAAGCTCTTCAAGAATTCCGTAACCGTGCCTTGAACCCCGAAAATCCGGTGGCTCGCGGTATGGCTGAAAATCCGGATACTTTCTTCCAACATCGGGAGTCATGTAATAACTATTACGAAGCTGTTCCGGCTATCGTAGAGGAATACATGAATGAAATTTCGAAAATTACCGGACGTAAATACGGTCTGTTCGATTATTACGGAGCTGAAGATGCCGACCGTGTGATTATCGCTATGGGGTCTGTAACGGAAGCTGCCCGTGAAGCTATCGATTATCTGACAGCCAAAGGTGAAAAAGTAGGTTTGGTTTCGGTACACTTGTATCGTCCGTTCTCTGCAAAACATTTCTTGGCCGCTGTTCCTAAAACTGCAAAACGTATTGCCGTTCTGGATCGTACAAAAGAACCTGGCGCTACCGGAGAACCTTTATATCTGGATGTTAAAGATGTGTTCTACGGACAAGAAAATGCTCCTGAAATCGTAGGCGGACGCTATGGTTTGGGTTCTAAAGATACTACTCCGTCTCAGATATTGGCCGTATTTGAGAATCTTGCTTTGCCGATGCCGAAAAATAACTTTACTATCGGTATCGTTGATGATGTAACCTTTACATCTTTACCTCAAAAAGAAGAAATCGCCATGGGTGGCGAAGGTATGTTTGAAGCTAAGTTTTACGGATTGGGCGCTGATGGAACAGTCGGTGCTAACAAGAACTCCGTAAAAATTATCGGTGACAATACCGATAAGCATTGTCAGGCATACTTCTCTTATGACTCTAAGAAGTCGGGTGGTTTCACTTGTTCTCACCTTCGTTTCGGAGATAGCCCTATTCGTTCTACTTATTTGGTAAATACTCCGAATTTTGTCGCTTGTCATGTACAGGCCTATTTGCGTATGTATGATGTGACTCGCGGTCTTCGTGAGAACGGAACTTTCTTGTTGAATACGATCTGGAACGAGGAAGAACTGGCAAAGCATTTGCCGAATAAAGTAAAACGCTATTTCGCACAGAAAAACATAAGTGTTTATTATATTAATGCGACTCAGATAGCTCAGGAAATCGGTTTGGGTAATCGTACCAATACGATCCTGCAATCTGCTTTCTTCCGTATTACTGGTGTAATTCCTGTCGATCTGGCTATCGAACAGATGAAGAAGTTCATCGTAAAATCTTACGGTAAAAAAGGTGAAGATGTCGTAAACAAAAATTATGCTGCCGTTGACCGTGGCGGTGAATATAAACAACTTACCGTAGATCCTGCATGGGCGAATCTGCCGGATGATGAAGTGCTGCCGAACAATGATCCGGCGTTCATCAACGAAGTTGTTCGTCCTATCAATGCACAAGATGGCGATCTGCTTCCTGTATCAGCATTTAAAGGTCTTGAAGACGGTACTTGGCATCAGGGGACAGCTAAATACGAGAAACGTGGTGTCGCAGCTTTTGTTCCGGTATGGACAGCTGAAAACTGTATACAGTGCAACAAATGTGCTTATGTTTGTCCTCACGCTTCTATCCGCCCGTTCGTTCTTGATGCGGCAGAACAATCAGGTGCGAATTTCCCGATGCTTAAAGCGGTGGGAAAAGCTTTTGACGGCATGACATTCCGCATGCAGGTAGATGTTCTCGACTGTTTGGGTTGTGGTAACTGTGTTGACGTATGTCCGGGTAATAAGAATGGTAAAGCTTTGGCTATGACCGATCTTGAATCTCAATTGCCTCAAGCTGCCAACTGGGAATATTGCGTTAATAACGTGAAGAGCAAACAACATCTTGTAGATATCAAAGCTAATGTGAAGAACTCACAGTTCGCTACTCCTCTCTTCGAATTCTCCGGTGCATGTTCGGGTTGCGGTGAAACTCCGTACGTGAAATTGATTTCTCAATTGTTCGGTGATCGTGAGATGGTTGCTAATGCAACAGGATGTTCTTCGATCTATTCAGGTTCTATCCCTTCGACTCCTTATACGACAAACGAAAAAGGTCACGGTCCGGCATGGGCGAACTCTTTGTTCGAGGATTTCTGTGAATTCGGTTTCGGTATGTATCTTGCCGTTGACAAAATGCGTGAACGTATCGTTAAGTTGATGAATCAGGCTATCGAAAGCGGTTGTCCCGAAGAAATGAAGACTTTGTTTACCGAATGGATCGCCGATAAGGAAAATACCGAACGTTCTATCGAACTGGAAGCTAAGATCACACCGATGGTAAAAGCTGCAGCCGATAAGTGTGAAATTTGTAAGGAGATCGCTTCATTGAGCAAATATCTCATCAAGAAATCTCAATGGATTATCGGTGGTGACGGAGCTTCTTATGATATCGGTTTCGGTGGTCTCGACCATGTTCTTGCATCCGGTAAGAATGTAAATATCCTCGTATTGGATACAGAAGTTTATTCGAATACGGGTGGTCAAGCTTCTAAAGCGACTCCGGTAGGAGCTATTGCTAAATTTGCCGCTGCCGGTAAACGTGTACGCAAGAAAGATCTCGGTTTGATCGCTTCTACTTACGGTTATGTATATTGCGCACAAATCGCTATGGGTGCTGATCAGGCTCAGACTCTGAAAGCTATTCGCGAAGCTGAAGCTTACGACGGACCTTCTATTATTATCGCTTATGCTCCGTGTATCAACCACGGTTTGAAGAAAGGTATGGGTAAAGCTCAGGCCGAAGAAGCTGCTGCTGTTGAATGCGGATATTGGCATTTGTGGCGTTATAATCCTATGCTCGAGGCAGAAGGCAAAAATCCGTTTACATTGGACAGCAAAGAACCGCAATGGGATAAGTTCCAAGACTTCCTGAAGGGAGAAGTTCGTTACGCTTCTGTAATGAAACAGTATCCGAACGAAGCCGCCGAATTATTCCAAGCTGCTCAAGATAATGCAAAATGGAGATATAATAACTACAAACGTCTTGCAAAACAACAGTGGGGTGTTGAAGTAGAAGATTGATTTTCATCTATGTTATATTGAAAAAGGGAGAGCATTATGTTCTCCCTTTTTATTTTCGGTAATAAATTTATTTGAGTTCTTTATAAGAACGATAGCGGGCAATCTGAAAAATGAAAATGAGAAGCAGACCGGAAGAAAATACAGAAATGACCTGATGATATTTTCTTATCGAAAATTTTGAATAAGCTCTTGGTAGAAGACTATGTCGTTTAGAATATCTTGAACCTTTTTATTTTGGACGAGAGGCAAAAGACCCGAAATAGTCTTTGGATAAAATAAGATTTGATATGTCCCAAGCTTTTATTTGATCAGGTATAAGAGGAGAGTCGCTATTTCCGTATATCGATTTTTTGTCCCAGTGTACGGCACTGGATACGGGATATTGTAAAATGCTGTGTCCCATTCCTCTCCAGGAATAATTGTTCAAGCCCATGACATCGAGTAAAGTCGAGTATATGTCGATTTGTCCCATAATATTTTTATAATTTAGAGAAAGTGGGACATTTAGAATAATCATCGCGGTTTCTCTATCAGATAGTTTTCTTTTTTTTCTGCCGTCTAAAACGTTTTTACCTAATTCATCATGATCGGAGACGATGACTATCGTTGAATTTTTATATAAATTGTTCTTTTTCAGAGAATCGATAAAAGAACCGATTGCCTGATCTGTGTAATGGAATGCCTCCATACAGTTTCTTACCGTAGAAGTAAATTGCTTGGACTCGGATATCCGGGTTTTATTTATAGGAGTGTCGTAAGGCATGTGTGTCGAGGCGGTTACGATCTGACAGAAGAAGGGTTCGGGCAAATTTTTTATAATTCTAAAACTTTGTTGCATCAGAGATTTATCGCTGATACTGCCGCGTATCATATCGTCTTTTTCCAGACATTTTTTGTCATAAAGCGTGTCGAATGAGAAGGCTTTAGACATTTCTTTTTGATTCCAAAAGTTTCCGGCATCGCTGATAATATTGAGGCTATAATAACCATAAGGTTTTAGGGCATCGGCTAATGACGGAAAATGTTTTGTTTTGCAGGTTGTTGCCGCTGCTCCTAATTGCAGAGGTAGAATTCCCGTATTGATCATAAGATGTCCGTCGCTTGATCTGCCGTCTTTTACTTGGGGAAGAATATGCAAAGCCGAAATAACAGAATCTTCTTTTATAAAACGGTTTAGGTTGGGAGTTATTTCGATTCCGTCTATGGTTCTGTTTAATAGCCATGAATTGAGAGACTCGACGATAATGATGATCAGATTTTTTCGGGGATGATCAAGAATCGTATTGTGTATTTGTTTTTTTTCTTTTGACAAAATGAACCGGTCGATATAGTTTTTTTCTTCTGGTGTTATTTTTTTTGAAGTTGTTGTCGCTTTAGTTAAAGTATAAACAAAGTAAGGAACAAGTCCGTTTGCTTCGACATAGAATGACGGTCCGAAAGATGCAGTCCATCTTATCCAAGGAGACGGTCGGTTCGGATCTTTTATTATCGCTGCTTTTAATGGTGTTGCAAGATACCCGAAAGAACAAATTATGAATATCATTGCACCGTAAGCAATACGTTTTGGGAGAGGTTCGTATGCGCCGATATTGTTTTTATAAAATCCTAAGTACAAAAGTAATAGTAGTATGGTGGGTAGAATGACCCATATATCTCCCGGATGAATAGATCCGATAATGCTTTTTATCAGCAACTCGGAAATGTTATCGAATAAAAAATAGGATGAAAAGGGCATTAGAGTCTGATATGTCCTGAAATACCATATTTGAGATAAACAAAATATATCCAAGAGAAATAATAAAATGAAAATTATCCATTTCCGTTTGTTCATGAGAAAAAAAGGAAGCATGAGCATACACGCATCGAACAGGCTTCTGAATTTTCTGACTATTAATGTAAATGCAGATGTTTCGTTTTGCATTATGTTGTATTGTAATATTTCTATGGATATTGCAGCGCAAATTGCAGTCAGAAAATAAAATAGCAAAAGTCTAAAATTTATATTTTTGAAAAATTCAATGTTCATATTAGTTTATAAATCAATAAAATATAAATATATTATTAGATGTACTATAATATTATAGTATTAATTACGCACTAAAATTTATCTTTTTAAGTGGGATTAAGAGCCTGTTTAAATTTTCCAATAAAAAAATACTATCAGGTCTTTTTTTGTGTTCTCTTCCGGTCTTTTCCCCTGTTTTCCCTTGTCAGATAGCCCGCTATCCTCCTCGTAAAAACAGAAAAACATACTCGGAAGAAATTCTCAAAACTGACCCGAATAAAGTTTAAACAGGCTCTAAATAGATATAACTATTCTGTGAATGTTGGCTTTATCTTTTGATTGTCCGTATATTTATACATAGACAATTTATTCTAATCTAAAGTGATGAAAAATCAACATTATTTTGGGCTTCAAAATTAATATAAAATGGGAATAGACACAACATCCTGTATAAGAAATGCTTGTGAATATATAATAAAAACCAGACACCCTGATGAATTATTCCATCAGGGTGTCTGGTCTTGAAGTTTTCCTTTTACTTAATTCTTAGCATATTCGATTACCCGAGTTTGTTTAGGCAAAGCTCTCGGTTCTATTGCCTGTTTTATATTATTAGCAGGATCGATGCTTGCTGTTGCGGCAAATACAACGATATTTTCGTTATCGGGTAGGATAATTTGGGACGCACCTTTCGGTATGTCTAATTCCAGACGATAGATATAGGTAAATTGATACGGTTCGTTGCGGAATACATATTGGTTAGAACCTTCAAGTCCTAATACCTGATGGTGGCGATGTGTGCCTACATGGGCGATAACACCGTCTTTTACATACCCTTCACTGAAATTCTGTAATCCCCATTGTGAATAGAAATCGCTATAGTACGGGATTTTCAGATCGACAGCTTGATCTCCTATATGGAATGTGGCTGTACGATCTTTGTCTGTTGCGGCAGCAAGTATATACACTTTGTCGTATGTTTTATCCTGAGGTATGTCGATTGTGTCGCCTTTACATTTAATTATATTGTTTATCCCGGCTTTTCCCATTTTGAAAGGTATCCCGTTTACCTCTAAGACTGCAGGTAATAATTCTGCAGCATAAGAGCATTTATTTCCATCTACATCAGCTATTTCGGCAAAATAGTCTGTCGATATGCCGTTTGCGTTATAACTCAAAGCAATACTTTTGCTCTCTGCCGATTGTAATTTGTGGTTCGGATCTTTCAGTTTCACAATAAAAGTTTTAGGCTGGAACTTACTGCAACTGATAGAAATCGAGTTCCCGGATACAGGTACATCTCCGACATTTTCTTCGATCCCGTTCACCTCACGAGCCCATTCTATATCTGTCGGGAAAGAAATATGTGCATCTTTCACTTCTTTTCCGGCTGTTTCATAAACCCGTAAGACGTATCCGTTCCCGTTTTCGGCTTTTTTCAGCATTTTGACGGCTACTTGAGGTGTATCTGAATTTACGAATGATATTGTTTTTCCTAATACTCCGTTATGTTTAGGTGCAATATAAGTTATTAACGGTTGATTCAACTCTTCAGCTTTTTGTATGATTCCTGCATTTTCGAGAGATTGAGTATGTCCTACTATGGAGTAAATGATCTGGTGGTGTCCGAAATCCATAGTTCTTTGATGAGCATATCGTTTGTCAGAACCCGGTGTGTGCAGCAAAGTCAGGCGAAGCGTATTATCGTCAGGCTTGTCCCAACCGTATTTGCAGTTGTTTAGAATTGAGACACCGTAAGATCCGTCTTTATCAGAAAGATCAGCCCAATGTTGTGCGTAAACTTCATAAGCAAGTTCTGTGTTGTTGCCTCTTTTTATGTTTCCTAATCCTAAATCATAAGTAGCTTCTTTATTGGATACAGATAGCGGAAATTCGGCTTTTAATAATGAAGCCTTTGTTGCCCAGTCTATATCGGTAATGATGTCGATGCGATCATCAGCAGCACCTTCGGTGAGGCAAATGCGTTGAGTAAATTTACTGTCACCGTATTTACGTTCTACTTTCAGCACAGATCGTAAACCTCCATTTTCTTCTATTGTGATTTTGACATCTTCTTTTATGGATTCGGGTTCGGCATCTATTACGCTTTTAATGATTTCCCATGCCGGCCATTCGTTCGACATATTGTTTCGGAATAAAGCGAGACGTATAGCCTTTCCATTTTTAACAAGTTCTTTGCCGACTCTTTTGTCTATGATCGAAGATATATCGCCATTGGAGTTTAGAGTGACCTTGTAAATACTGTTTTCGATAGAGTTTGCAGTGGTTATCAGAGTTTTCGTATTTTTTTGTTTTCCGGATAAACGAATGTCGTATACGCTATAACTCACCGGATCGACATTTGCCGTGAATAAGATGTGGGCTTTTCCGTCGGTATATCCGAGTATTTGTGCGGGAGTTTCTTTTCCGTCGGGAGTGTAAACTTTTATACCTGAAGGAAATTTATCTGTGGGGATAAAAGCTTCGGCAATATTTTTACGGGCATAAGCAGCCGGATTATAGATTACGACCGGAATACCTTTGACTTTTGTGTTCATTCCTGAAATAACTGCACCGCTTGCCGTGTTCATCACCTGCATAAACTGAGTTTGGGAAAGAATCTCATCATTCCAAGAAAAAGGATATGCTTCCCGAATACTTGTTCCTGTAAGATCGTCATGAAATTGATGCCAAATGAAACGCTGCCAGCTTTCGGTCAAGGTTTTACTTTGATAAGGTAAAGCGCCGAGCCATTCGGCCATTACGGATGCCCGTTCTGCTGCATCTGCTAATTGTTCGTTTCTGCGATTGAATCGTTTCATTGCCGATTGGGAGGTGTAGCATCCCGAAGCATGTACGTCCATTAGCAATTCGCCGTCGAATACCGGTAACTCTTTTACTTTTCCGGAATGTAGATAGTCCTTGTATAGTTGGTCGGAAGATGCGCAGACAATTTCTATCGGTCCGTCTCCTGAAACTTGGGCTTTTTCTATTGCCATAGCGGAGACAGGCATTGCAGAACCCCCTCTGTCTCCGGCACCGAAATAGCGGTATGCCGTATGCATCGGATCTCTTTCTACACTTTGTATCAGATCATTATCTTTTGTAAGATCATCGTCTTTAAAATTATGTACATAACTACCACAATCTAAAGCACATATCAGTTCTGCTCCGTCAATACCTTTCCAGCGTCCTATGGTGAAAGGTATTTTCGAGTCTCCGTAAAACGGTTTTTTGCGCCATCCCAATTTTTGAGTGGAGAAGCCTATGAGGCCGCAATGTTTGGCAATAGAAGGAAGCGTGTAACCGAAACCGAAACAGTCGGGTAAAAAAATGTCAGTCGATTTCAGTCCGAATTCTTTTTTATAAAATTCTTGTCCGAGCAATATGTTCCTGAAACTGGATTCGGGAGACGGAACATTTACATCATTGGCATCCCAAGAAGAACCGGATACATGCCATCTCCCGTTTTTTATAGCCTCTTTTACTTTTTCGTAGTCAAGGGGATAGTACTCTTTCATCCAGTTATATTTTACAGCTCCTTCAAAATTGAAAATATAATCGGGATAGTCGTGTATAAGCGCTAAGTTCTGATAAATGGTACGAGGAATATAATCTATGATCGATGTCCTCACAGTCCATAACCATTGGGTATCCAGATGTGCGTTGGAGACAACGTATGCCTTACCTGATTTTGGGGGCTGTGTAGCCGGAGTATTTCCGGCAATACTTACTAAACAGATTGCTAATATCCATTTTTTTGGTAGAAAGGAAATGCCCTTTTTGCGTGTTGGAAAAATTTTTTTCATAAGTGTGTAATTTATGTGTAGTTAGATGATGGCATATTATGACTTTATAAAATAATTCCAGATGCATTAAAGATATGAAATATAATTTAATAACCGATTAAGAGCCCGCTTAAATTTTCCGACAAAACAATGTTGTAAGAAAATTTAGACAGAATATTTGAGTATATTGTATTTCCCTTTGTGTCAAAATTTCTAATAAATAAGTAAAAACGAAACTTTTTGCCATTAAAAATAATTTTATTGCGCTTTTTGTTATTTATTTTCTGTTATTTCTTGCAATTATCAAATTATTTGTTTTAAATTTGCGTCAAAATAAAAGATATAGCCTCTATTTCTTGCGTTTTTATTACTAATGAGCAGTTGAAAAGTAAAAAGTCAGAAGCGAAAAGGGAATAAAGGCTTGCTTTATGCAAAAATGGGATCGTAATTTGAATTATTTACTACTATAAATTATTAAGAAAATGAATGCGCAAAACGTACTGAGTGAATTGAAAAGACGTTTCCCGAATGAACCTGAATATCATCAGGCTGTGGAAGAAGTGTTGTCAACTATCGAGGATGCCTACAATGAACATCCTGAGTTTGACCGTTACAATCTTATCGAAAGATTGTGTATTCCTGATCGTATTTTTTCGTTTCGTGTAACTTGGTTGGACGATAAGGGAAAGGTACAAACCAATATGGGATATCGTGTACAGCATAATAATGCAATCGGACCGTACAAAGGGGGGATTCGTTTCCATTCATCCGTAAACTTATCTATCCTTAAATTCCTTGCGTTCGAACAGACTTTTAAAAACTCTTTGACAACATTGCCTATGGGGGGTGGTAAAGGAGGTTCGGACTTTAACCCGAAAGGAAAATCCGATACGGAAATCATGCGTTTTTGTCAGGCTTTTGTTACTGAATTGTGGCGTCATATCGGACCGGAAACTGATGTTCCTGCCGGTGATATCGGAGTTGGAGGACGTGAGGTCGGTTATATGTATGGTATGTATAAAAAACTGGCTCGTGAAAATACAGGGACTTTTACCGGTAAAGGACTTGAATTCGGAGGTTCTTTGATTCGTCCTGAGGCTACCGGTTATGGTAATGTATATTTCCTCCTTGAAATGTTGAAAACCCGGAATATCGATATTAAAGGTAAAGTCGTTACGGTATCGGGATCGGGAAATGTAGCTCAATATACAGTAGAAAAATTGATCAGTCTCGGAGCTAAAGTTGTCACCATGTCTGATAGTAACGGTTATATTTATGATCCTGACGGTATTGATGAAGCCAAATTGAAGTATATCTTTGAATTGAAAAATCTGTATCGCGGACGTATAAAGGAATATGCAGAACAGTATGGTTGCAAGTATGTAGAAGGCGGTCGTCCTTGGGGAGAAAAATGCGACATCGCCATGCCGAGTGCTACTCAGAACGAATTGGATGGAGATGATGCTCGTGCTTTGCTTGCAAATGGATGTTTTGCCGTGTCGGAAGGTGCGAACATGCCTTCGACTCCTGAGGCTATCGATGAATTCTTGAAAGCGAAGATTCTTTATGCTCCGGGTAAAGCGGCTAATGCCGGAGGTGTTTCTGTTAGTGGTCTCGAAATGACTCAGAACTCTATCAAATTAAACTGGACGGCAGAAGAAGTCGATGCTCGTTTGAAACAGATTATGTTCGACATCCATACTCAATGTGTACGTTATGGAAAACAAGAGGATGGTACTGTTAACTATGTCAAGGGTGCTAATGTTGCCGGATTTATGAAAGTTGCAAAAGCAATGATGGCACAAGGCGTGTTGTAGTGGAGTTTTCTAAATCATACGATAAAAAGTAAGGCGGATATTTTATCTGCCTTACTTTTTATCGTATGATTTAGAACCTTTTAAGTTTTGTACTTAAAAGGTTCTTGAAATAATCTTTTATCTGTATTCTTTCCAACTTTTGATTTCTATGTCTTCCATTCCTATGTTACAAAATGCTTCTATAAATGCACTTGCCAGACGGGCATTTGTCAGTAACGGAATATTGTGATCTATCGAAGCACGGCGTATCTTGTAACCGTTGGTCAGTTCCCGTTTAGTATGATTTTTAGGGATATTGATGACCAATTCGAATTTATGTTCCGAGATCATGTCCATGACGTTGTTTTCTTTATTTTCATCCGGCCATGAGACAACTTGCACATTCTTTACGCCATTGTCTTTTAGAAATTTTTGTGTTCCGGCTGTGGCATATAAATCATACCCTTTTTGATCGAGTAGTCGGCAAGCTTCCAATAAATCGACTTTAGATTTTGCCGATCCTGAAGAGACCATTACGCTCTTTTGGGGAATGTTATACCCTACTGCAATCATAGAAGTCAAAAGAGCTTCATTGAAATCTTCTCCGATACATCCGACTTCTCCGGTAGATGCCATATCCACACCTAATACAGGATCGGCATTCTGTAACCGGGCGAAAGAGAATTGTGAGGCTTTGACGCCGATGCAATCAACATCGAAAGCCGATTTATCGGGCTGTGAGTATGGGGCGTCGAGCATAATGCGGGTTGCCGTTTCGATAAAGTTGCGCTTCAATACTTTAGAAACGAACGGAAAACTTCGAGATGCCCGCAAGTTACATTCGATAACTTTCACTTCATTATTCTTGGCAAGATACTGAATGTTGAAAGGTCCGCTGATATTCAATTCTTTTGCGATCTGCCGGCTGATTTTCTTTATACGGCGGGCAGTCTCAAAATAGATTTTCTGAGCCGGGAAAACCAGAGTCGCATCTCCTGAATGTACTCCTGCAAACTCGACATGTTCGGAGATGGCATACTCCACAACTTCTCCGTTTTTGGCTACGGCATCGAATTCTATCTCTTTGGCGTTCTGCAAAAATTGAGAAACTACAACGGGATATTCTTTTGATACGTGAGCAGCGAGATCGAGGAAGTTTCTCAATCCTTCTTTATCGTAGCAAACATTCATGGCAGCTCCGGAAAGTACATATGACGGACGTACCAATACCGGGAATCCTACTTTTTCGATAAAAGCATCGATTTCGTCCATACTGGTGAGCTCTTTCCATGCCGGTTGGTCTATACCCAATTGATCGAGCATGCTGGAAAATTTGTGACGGTTTTCTGCACGGTCGATGGAGACTGGAGATGTTCCGAGAATAGGTACTTGCTGACGATGTAATTTCATTGCCAGGTTATTCGGAATTTGTCCGCCTACCGATACGATGACCCCTTTAGGAGATTCCAAGTCGATCACATCGAGTACCCGTTCATAGGTCAGCTCATCGAAATAAAGCCGGTCGCACATGTCGTAGTCTGTCGATACGGTTTCAGGATTGTAGTTGATCATTATCGATTTATATCCTAATTTACGAGCTGTTTGCACGGCATTTACCGAACACCAGTCGAATTCTACCGAACTACCTATGCGATATGCTCCTGATCCGAGCACGACAACCGATTT
The DNA here is from genome assembly GCF_030296935.1 of Coprobacter fastidiosus. Classification (NCBI taxonomy): domain Bacteria; kingdom Pseudomonadati; phylum Bacteroidota; class Bacteroidia; order Bacteroidales; family Barnesiellaceae; genus Coprobacter; species Coprobacter fastidiosus. The sequence continues at coordinate 3,052,834 of NZ_AP028032.1, forward strand.
GTCGTTTTTGTAGTAGGGAATGTCATGATCGCTTCCGTCATACGTCAAATACAAGTAGTTGGTCAATTCGGGATGTTCTGACGCAACCGTGTTAATCCGTTTTACCGAAGGAAGTATTCCTAATTTCTTCCGATAGTTACGGGTACGGATATTTTCAGCTTCCATATTCCCTTGTGGGTTTTCTACAAAACGGGCAATCTGGAAATCGGAGAATCCGAGACGTTTTGCTTCGAGCATTACGTCTGCAGGAATATCTTCTATATGATCGTATGTCTGAAGTTTTAATTTATAGTCGTGGATATTTTTCAGCTTACCGAGAAACCATGGGTCTATTTTTGTCAGATCATGTATTTTCTCGATCGTATAACCTTTGTCGAATGCTTCGGCAATGGCGAAGATACGCATATCGGTCGGGTGGGAGAGTTCTTCTGCCAGATTGTCGAATTTCAGGTCGCTGTTTCCTACAAAACCGTGCATTCCCTGTCCGATCATTCTTAAACCTTTTTGAATGATTTCTTCAAAACTTTTACCGATAGACATGATTTCTCCTACCGATTTCATGCTCGATCCGATCAGTCGGGATACTCCGGCGAATTTGTTCAAATCCCAGCGGGGAATTTTGCAGATATAGTAGTCGAGACTCGGTGCTACGTATGCCGAATTGGGAGTTCCCATTTCTCCGATTTGATCTAGGGAATAACCCAGAGCGAGTTTTGCAGCGACGAATGCTAAAGGATAACCGGTCGCTTTTGAGGCTAAAGCTGAAGAACGGCTCAACCGGGCATTGACTTCGATTACCCGATAATCATCTGTTTCGGAATTGAAGGCGTACTGTATATTGCATTCTCCGACGATACCCAGATGGCGGATAGTTTTTTTAGAAAGGTCTTGTAATAGAGCCAGTTCTTTTTCGTCAAGAGAACAAGTCGGTGCTACAACGATACTTTCACCGGTATGTATACCCAGCGGATCGAAGTTTTCCATACTCGCAACGGTAAAACAGTGATCGTTTTTGTCTCGGATAACTTCGAATTCAATTTCTTTCCATCCTTTCAAGGATTCTTCTACTAAAATTTGGTTTGAGTAGGAGAATGCGTTTTCGGCAAGTTCTTTTAATTCTTTTTCGTTATAGCAAAAACCGCTACCCATACCGCCTAAAGCGTATGCCGAACGTATGATCAGAGGATATCCGATCGATTCGGCTGCTTTGAAAGCATCTTCCATAGATTCTACAGCGATGCTTTTCGGTGTTTTTACTCCGATTTCATTTAGTTTTTTAACAAATAAATCCCGGTCTTCGGTATTCATTATCGCTTCTACCGAAGTACCCAATACTTTTACATTGTATTTATCCAGAATCCCTTTGTTATATAGTTCTGTACCACAATTCAGTGCTGTTTGACCGCCAAATGCGAGAAGAATGCCGTCGGGTTGTTCCTTTTTAAAAATTTCTTCTACGAAATAAGGGGTTACAGGTAAGAAATATACTTGATCGGCAATCCCTTCCGACGTTTGTATTGTCGCGATGTTAGGATTAATAAGGACTGTCTTGATTCCTTCTTCTTTTAATGCTTTTAACGCTTGAGATCCGGAATAGTCAAATTCTCCCGCTTGTCCGATTTTTAAAGCGCCGGATCCTAATACCAGTACTTTTTTAATAGATTTCTGCATAAATGGATATTATTTAAATTCTTGTTGTCCGATCAAAAAAAATGCGTTAGCAATAAAGCCAACGCATTATATAATAAAAATTTTAAGTTCATTGTCTACGAAAAACGGGAAATTGCTGTCGGGATTCGACATGCTTGAATGCGGTATGCCACTATTCAGATAAATATTAATTATCATATCTTTCCTGTTTTTCAAAATCTCGGTAAAGATAACAGCTTTTAATCAGAATGTCAAATTTTCACTTCTTTTATTTTACTCGAATAGGTTGTCCCAATCGCAATATCTTATTTTTACTGATACCGTTCAATCGGCATAATGTATTTACTGTTGTACGGTATTTGACGGCAATAGAAGAGAGCGTATCTCCTTTTTTCACTCTATAAGTGACATATTTGCTTCCGTTATTTCCGCTTTTCGATGCTGCAGTGCGTGCCGAATAAACATTCTTTACGGATGTTTTTGCTCTGAATACATAAGTATCGGTATGGGGAACTTGATTGACAAAATCGAAAATTTCGTTCGGATTTATATCCAAACCTAAAAAACGCGTTTCAAAATGGAGGTGAGGACCTGTTGATCTTCCGGTGTTGCCTCCTAATGCAATAGGATCACCTACTTTGACAATTTGATTGGGGCGAACCAATATTTTTGAAAGATGCCCGTAAATTGTTTCCAATCCGTTTGGATGCCTTAATAAGACATAATAGCCGTATCCTCTGGCTTCATATTTCGTAATTCTTACTTTTCCGGAAAATGCGGCCCTTACGGTATCTCCTACTTGAAGTTTCAAATCTACTCCTCTGTGCATTCTGCGCCAGCGAGGACCGTAATCAGAGGTTTTGTATCCCGGAACTGGCATGCAATAGTTAGAGACGTCGATTGAAAACGAGTCGGGAAATTGCACAGTCGATTTATAAGGATTTACCCATTCTGTATTCCAATTATCTCCGTAAAGATCAAGAGCGGGGTATTCGTTATATTCCTGTTCCAGCCTTTTTTTTAGAGCGGCCGAATCCACCACATTCATAATGCGGGGAATTACTTTATTGTAGGCGATAAGGTCTTCTTGAATGGAGGTATGTTTTTTAGTGGCCGGCTTTGAGGTTTGCGCTGAAACTAAACCAAAGGGGATCACTGTGAATAAGCCTGTAATAATAAATTGTTTTAATCCAATCAATTTCATTCCGATGATTTTTTGTCTTACTTTTCCGGATTTCCCGGAACATGGATAATGTAAATGTGGATATCGTAATCGATACGCTATGTGCCTAGATTTAGGCTCACATTTTCAAAGGTAATGATTTTGTCCGGAAAAAGGATTTTCTGATTAACATCTTTTACGGTAGCGGAAAGAAAAATAATGCTTTATTTGATGATAATTATTTGTATTTTAGATGTTTGTATCAAAATATGTTTTGCAACATGTTTGAACAATTTAAGAAATGAAGATTTGGACAGACTTTTAACTGATCAGACTCCAATTGATTTTCTTTTTGAATATTTTTTGTAATTGGCGGTTCAGGACATAGTTTTCTGTCAGAGACAATTCAGGATCTTTATCTAAAATTTCATTCGCAATATCACGGGCTAATTGCAATATTTGTCCGTCTTTAGCGATGTTTGCGATTTTTAAGTCGAAAGCGATGCCGCTTTGTTGAGTACCTTCCATATCACCCGGACCTCGCAATTGCAGATCGGCTTCCGATATTTCGAAGCCGTCGTTTGTGCGTACCATGATTTCGAGTCGTTTTCGTGTTTCTTGGGAGAGCTTGTGCGAAGTCATCAAGATACAATATGATTGATCTGCTCCCCGTCCTACACGTCCTCGTAATTGGTGCAATTGCGATAATCCGAAACGTTCGGCATTTTCTATGATCATTACCGAGGCATTCGGAACATTTACACCTACTTCGATTACAGTAGTCGCCACCATAATGTGGGCTTCTCCTGAAACAAATTTCTGCATTTCAGCATCTTTCTCAGCCGGTTTCATTTTGCCATGTACCATACAAACTTTGAACTCGGGAAAGACCTCTTGTATATGTTTAAATCCGTCTTCCAGATTTTTCAAATCCGAACGTTCACTTTCTTGTATAAGCGGATATACGATATAAATTTGTCTGCCCATTTCGATTTGTTTGCGAATAGATGCATATAGAGCTCCTCGTTTATTATCGTATTGGTGTATGGTCTGTATCGGCTTCCTTCCCGGAGGAAGTTCATCGATTACCGAAACGTCCAGATCTCCGTAAACGGTCATTGCCAATGTTCGGGGAATGGGTGTTGCCGTCATTACCAGTATGTGGGGAGGCCGGTTGTTCTTTTTCCATAGTCGTGCACGTTGTTCTACTCCGAAGCGATGCTGCTCGTCGATGACTACTAATCCCAGATTTGAAAAGAGTACGGTATTTTCGATCAGTGCATGTGTACCGATAATCAGATTTACATCTCCGGTCAGTAATCCTTCATGAATGCGTTCTCTTTCTTTTTTTCGTGTCGATCCGGTTAGCAATTCTACATGTATGCCGATTGGGGCTACTAATTCGCTGATCGATTCGTAATGCTGAGATGCCAGTATTTCGGTGGGAGCCATGAGGCATGCCTGAAATCCGTTATCGACAGCCATCAGCATACTCATTAAGGCCACCAAAGTTTTTCCGCTTCCGACGTCCCCTTGTAACAAGCGGTTCATCTGTTTTCCGCTTCCGACATCCGCACGAATTTCCCGTAATACTCTTTTTTGAGCGTTTGTCAGCTCAAAAGGTAAACATTGGTGATAAAAATTGTTGAAATAGTCTCCGATATGGTCGAACCGAAAACCGCCCAGTTTTTTTTGTCTTTGTCGGGTAAAGCGGAGTATATTCAGTTGCAGGTAGAACAGTTCTTCGAATTTGAGTCTGAATTGTGCTTTTCTAAGCAAGTCGGGAGATTGCGGGAAATGTATATTTTGTATGGCTTCGGTCAGATAAATGACTTGGGAACGGGCGATAACCTGTGCCGGTAGTGTTTCGGGAAGAGGGCCATTAATACTTTTCCAAAGATTATACATGATTTTTTGTATAGCCTTCGAATTGAGAAAATGACTTTTCATCTTCTCTGTCGTGCTATAATAAGCTTGTAATCCCGGAGCTTTATCGATAATATCGTCGATCGGATCGATTTCGGGGTGAGCGATATTGAATTTGCTGCCAAACCGGGTCGGTTTCCCGAATAGAGTGTATTCTATCCCCGGTTTGTATTTTTCGATAATGAATTTTATTCCTTTAAACCATACGAGTTCGATAATGCCTGTTCCGTCCGAAAAACGGGCGATAAGTCGACGACCTTTGCCTTCGCCTTGTGTTTCGAAATTCAAGATCTCTCCCCGTAGTTGTATATAGGGCATATTTCCGTCTATTTCCTTGATTTTATAGGTACGGCTGCGGTCTATATATTTGTAAGGGAAATAGTATAAAAGATCTTCGAAGCTGAATATTTTCAGTTCCTTATTGAACAGTTCCGCTTTTTTCGGACCTACTCCCGGTAGAAATTTTATGTCGCGGGTCGATAAATCAGACATGGGATAATAACATTTCTGCCAATAACAAATCTTTCGGGGTTGTAATTTTTATGTTTTCCGCATTTCCTTTTATCAACTTGACCTCTTTGCCTGTAGCCTCGACGACTGATGCGTCGTCGGTGAAGCAATCGCAGAACGGTTGGTTGTATGCTTCTTTCAAAAGTGCGGTTTTGAAAACTTGGGGAGTTTGTACACTTCGGTATAAGTTTCTCGGGACAGATTTGCTTTTTCCGTCCGAGGTCAACTCTCGTAGAGAATCGGTTACTTCAATGACCGGAATTACCGCGCCTGACCGTTTTGCTTCTTCGAATGCATTGTCGATTACCTTTTCGGAAACTAATGGGCGTACACCGTCGTGCACGGCTACCAGCCCGTTATCGGGCAAAGTATCGAGTCCGTTTTTTACTGAATGGAAACGGGTAGGCCCTCCTGTAACGACTCTGTGTTTAAGGGTAAATCGATATTGAAGACATAAGTCGTTCCAATAATTTTGGTGTTCTTCGGGTAATACCAAAATGATTCTTATTTCGGGATCATATCTATAAAAAGCTTCGAGGGTGTGCATCAGTACCGGATGACCTGAGATCGGGCGGAATTGTTTGGGAATTTCTCCACCCATTCTCAATCCTTTTCCTCCGGCCACGATAATAGCGTATTTAGGAAGTTGAAGACAATTATCGGTTTGCATTTTTCCGGTTTTTTGCATTTACCGGCAAACTTACATAAAAATAACGAAAAACGTGTTGTGGTGAGTCGTTTTGTAGAAAATACAATTTTTATAGGGATTTTCAGATAGGCTTTTAGGGGATAAAATGTTAAAACTGTATCCGGTTATAGCTTATTAACATCTGTTTTTCAAACTTTCTTTTATAAGTATTGTTATGGAATCATAATCGTTTCTAATAATAAATTTAAATGGAAAGTAATATGAAAAAAATGATTTCTGTACTACCGGTACTATTCGTATTATTTTTATCAACATCGTGTCAGAAAGACCCCGATATGTCTAAATTGGATGACAATTTCATGGTCTATACCGATTATGATAAAAAAGAAAATTTCAGCGAGTTTTCAACGTATTATATTCCGGACAGTATTTTACTTATCTCGGACAGTAAAGAGGCAAAATATTGGAAAGATGATAATGCGTTGAATATTATCGACACTTATGTGAAAAACATGGATGACAGAGGCTACACAAGGGTCGAAGAGAAAGAGGATGCCGATTTGGGTATTCAAGTAAGTTATGTCGAAGATTCATACTATTTTACAGGTTATAGCAACCCCTATTGGTGGTGGGATTATCCCGGTTACTGGTATCCCGGTTATTGGGGCGGCTACTGGGGTGGCGGCTGGTACTATCCTTATAGCGTAGTTTATAGCTATAATGTAGGTTCTATGCTCGCAGAATTGGTAAATTTGAGTGCGCCGACCGGACAAAAAGAAAAACTTCCTGTTTTGTGGAGTGCGTATATGACCGGTTTGCTTTCCGGTTCTAACCGCTTTAATACACAACTTGCTATCACGGCTGTAAATCAAGCTTATGTCCAATCTCCTTATTTGAAAAAATAAAATTACAGACAAGATGAAAACAATAAAAAATATAGGATTGAAACTCGCCGTTATAATGGCGGTTTTCATGGCTGTTCCTGCGGTAGGACAAGCTCAGGTGAAAAAAGGTTATGCTAATGTCGACTGGCAATTCAACGTACCGCTAAGTAATAAATTCGCAAGCACTGCCAGTGGTTGGGGTATGAACTTTGAAGGTGGTTATTTTATCACCGATAATATTGGAGTAGGTCTTTTCTTGGCTTACAGTACGAATAATGAATATTTTGGGCAGAAAACACTGAATATTTCCGAAACAGCAGCAATGACCACAGATCAACAACACTCGTTGTTCCAATTGCCTTTCGGAGCGTCTTTCCGTTATCGTTTTGTTCCCGAAAGTCAGTTCATTCCTTATTTGTCATTGAAATTAGGTCCTGAATATAGTGAGATGTCATCATATTATAATGTGTATAAATCGCATGATTATGATTGGGGATTTTATATTTCTCCTGAAGTAGGTATTACAATGTATCCTACTCAGGACAAGTCAGTCGGTTTCCATGTAGCGTTATATTATAGTTATGCTACCAATAAAGGAAATGTTCTTACTTATTCGCTCGACGGATTAAATAACTTCGGATTCCGTCTCGGTTTGGCATTCTAAAACTATATATTATTTCCTAAAAGGTCATCGGGCAGATTGTCTGATGGCCTTTTTTATGTTATGAGATATTCATGTAAAAATTATTCTGATAGAAAAATCCGTAATTTGGTTAATAGAATCGGAGATTTATCTACAAGTCTGTAATAGAAGAGCTATTATTTTTGTACCGAATAAAAACATTAAGTAAGAAAATGAAAAAAATATTGATTCTTTCATCGAGTCCGCGTCGTGGCGGTAACTCCGACACTTTGTGTGATGAATTTTTACGAGGAGCTACAGAAGCCGGTAATGAGGCAGAAAAGATCTTTCTTCGGGATAAAAATATTAATTACTGTACAGGATGTAGCGTGTGCAGTATGTATGGTAAGCCTTGTCCTCAGAAAGATGATATGTCTGAAATTATAGAGAAAATGCTTGCTGCGGATGTGATTGTTATGGCTACTCCGGTATATTTTTATACAATGTCGGCACAAATGAAGACCCTTATCGATCGTTGCTGTGCACGTTATACAGAGATAAAAAATAAAGATTTCTTTTTTATTATAACGGCGGCAGAAGACGATAAAGAAAAAATGTTACGCACGGTCGATACTTTTCAAGGTTTTCTCGATTGTTTAGAGAATCCGGTGATAAAAGGAACTGTATTCGGTTTGGGAGTATGGAATATTGGCGAAATTAAGGGTAATGCTGCTATGCAAGAGGCATACGAAATGGGTAAAAATGTGTGATTCTATAAAAATAGGATAGGATGAATAGAAAATTATGTTTTTTGATATTTTTAATGTCGTTAATTATGAATACGCTTGGTGCTCAAAAAAATGATAAGACTTTTATCGTCAGTGATAAGGTAGAAGTTGAGAATGTCCGATATAAAAATCGTTTCGGAATTACGATTGCTGCAGATATGTATGTGCCGAAAGACTTTGACAAGTCTGAAAAATATCCGGCAATTGTCATAGGAACGCCTTATGGTGGGGTGAAGGAACAAGGTGCAGGTATTTATGCTATGGAACTTGCCGAACGAGGGTTTATAACTTTGGCTTTTGATGAGTCTTATAATGGAGAAAGCAGCGGTGAACCTCGCCATATTTCTTCTCCGGACATTTTTGTCGAGGATTTTAGTGCTGCGGTCGATTTTATCGGTACACGATCGTTTGTTGACCGAAATCGTATCGGCGCGATCGGGCTTTGCGGGGGTGGAGGCTTTGCTGTTACGGCGGCCCAGGTAGATAAACGTATTAAAGCCGTTGCTACGGCAAGTATGTACGATATTAGTCGTGCAGATCATTACGGATGGAAAGATTCTATGACGAAGGTTGAATATGATCAGATGCTCGAACGTCTCAGTGAGCAGCGTTGGAAAGATTTTGAGGCCGGAGAACCTGAGTATAATCCGTCATTTCCGGTCGAGGTCGCAACAGAGATACCTGCAGGACTCGATTCGATAGGCGCTGAGTTTTGGGAATACTATGCTCTTAAACGAGGGCATCATCCTCGTGCCCGGGGAGGTTTTTCCGAAACGAGTCATTTATCGTTTATTAATTTCCCTCTGATGAACTATATCGAGACTATCTCTCCTCGTCCTTTACTTTTTATTATAGGAGAGAATGCACATTCGCGTTATTTCAGTGAAGATGCTTATGAGCGGGCAGTTGAACCGAAAGAGCTTTATATCGTACCGGGAGCGCGCCATATCGACCTCTATGATCGTGCCGATATGATTCCTTTTGACAAATTAGAGACATTTTTTAAAGAAAATCTGAAGTGATTGTAAAATATTTGATGGATTGTTTTCTTTGGGTGTATTATAATCATTTAGTTTTTCGTAGGTTCTGAAAGATGAAATAGTAAGAGCCAGTCTAAATTTTCCAATAAAAAAATGCTATCAGGTCATTTTGCGTTTTCTTCCGGTCTTTTTCCTCGTTTTCCCTCGTCAGATAGCTCGCTATCATCCTCTTAAAAACAGAAAAACATACTCGGAAGAAATTCTCAAAACCTGACCCGAGTAAAATTTAAACAGGCTCTAAAAAATAATTTGCAGAATAAAGTTACCATCCGGAGTTCGAATGATTCTTCCGAATGGTAACTAAGTCTAAATTTTAGCAGGCTCTTAATTTATAAAGTTACTTTCCGATTTTACCGATCGGGTTTTCTATTGCTCCGGCGGCACACTTGTTATCGGTATAAGATCTTGTTTTTTGTAGTTGATCGACATATATGCCTACTTCTTTCAAATATTGTGCATTTCCGGCTTTTAGTGCTTGAGAATTGTCTTTTAAAGGAATACATTTTAGTTTTTGTATGCACTCGATCGGATTTTCCACAAGACCGCATGATATGCCGTTCGGGGTATAATTCATTTGGCTTTCGGCGGCAAAGCCGTCGCTTAATTTATTGCTGGATTCTGCTCCTATAAATGAATTTTTGATAACCAGTTCGTTTTCATTGACATCATTATATTGTATGGACAAGTCAGAAGGGCGTTCTCCTTTTTCGGTATTGCCTTCCAGAATGCAGTTATAGATGCGTTTGGTCATATTTACAGCTCTATTGTTGATGCGTATCCCTCCGCCGGATTGGGAGTCATTGCCTACGATAGTGCAGTTGATAAGGTCGAATGTGCTTGTCGTCTCGGGAACTTGGTCGAGCATGATAGCTCCACCAGACATGGCTTTGTTCCCATACATGGTCGTATTGATAAAGGTTACTTTATCTGTGCCCGAAGGTTGGCTGTTATCTACAATGCATACTCCACCCTGATATTTCAGGCATTGATTATTGTAAATGAGGCAGTTCTCAACCCGGAGATTTAAATTTTTATCTTTTACGAGATGTTTCAGACTGAATGCCGCACCATTCGTATCTACTTTATAGTTTCTGATAACCGAGTTGCGAAATACGATGTCATTGAAGTCTCCTTGTGTGGTAGTTTTTAGTACTCCGCCTTCCGATCCTGTATATATGCTGGCATCAGTTCCTTCAAAAGAACAACCGTCGACAAGTAATGCTCCGTTACTGAAAAAGATATCACTACCTTCTTTGTTCAGATTACCTTTAAATATACATTTGTTAAGAGTTAGTTTGGAGTCCGGATGATTTCCTTCGTAATAGATAGCGCCTCCTCGAGTAGTCCCGTTATTCTGTTTATAGTTGCGATTGTCTATGAAAGCACAGTTGTCGAATGTGATTTTACCTCCTCGAATATAAGCACCTCCACCTTTATCTCCGCAAGGATCACCGTTTTTTATAGTAAGGTTCTTGACCGTTAATCCGTCGTATATGCCATCTAAACGAAGGCAGCCTGTTCCGTTTCCGGAATTTGATTTTCCGTCGAATCCGCAAGTTTCTCGATTATCTCCTGTAATAGTCAATGTTTTGTTGGGAAACTTTACTCCTTGATTACCTTTCAGGTTGTAGCATCCATTTCCGTATTGATCAGAAGTCGGTTCTTTAGAAATATCGATAAATCCCGATACTTTGATTTCGTCGCCTTTATCTGCAAGTGATAAAGCTTTTGAGAGGGTTTTTACAGCCGTAGTAGGAGTTGTACCGTCATTTTTGTCTTTTCCATTAGATGATAGATAGATTTCTTTGGCAGAAGCCGTAGTAATGAGGCAGCATAAAAGTAAAGAAGCTGTTTGTTTGAATGTACATGTTTTCATAAGTATATTTATTAGAAATAATAGTCCGGAAATAATTGTCGGTTAACATTGTTGCAAATATGTGATGAGACGATTATTAGATCAATTATATTTTAATTAATTGGGGATTAATAATCGTAGAGAAGAAATAAATGTAAAATTAGACAGGCGATATATGCGGTTGTTTTTTTAAGAACGAAGCTAAGAGCCTGTCGTCTGAATTTTACCCGAATCAGGTTTGGGGGTTCTTTAAACAGGCTCTAAATGAAAGAAAGTTCAGTGGAAATTTTTATTGTTTCTGTTTGGGTTGCATGAATGAAACCAGCCATAACAGAACAATAGCTCCGATTACGGATGTGATAAAACTACCGATCGAGCCGACGGGAATAAGACCGAAAAGCCCGAACAACCAGCCTCCGAGCAAACCGCCGATAATGCCGACTACCAAATTAACAACCAATCCGAAACCTCCGCCTCTCATAATTTTTCCAGCGACCCATCCTGCGAGAATACCGATCAATATGTACCATAAAAAACTCATGACAATCTGTTTTTAGAATTTATATGGTATAAACATTTTTACAGACTGTTTGGTTTTGTCATCTCTTTTTTATCCTGTTATCGATATCTTGCTTTTTCCGTTGTTTATTTTTTCTACTTGTATTTGCACAGCAATGCGTTCGGTCATTTCTTGTACATGTGATATGACGCCGATTTTTCTTCCTCCTGTTTGTAACCGTTCAAGAGCATCCATTGCAATACGCAGGGTATCTATGTCGAGAGAACCGAATCCTTCGTCGATGAACAAGGATTCGACTTGCATGCGGTTCGAGGATACGGAAGACAAGCCTAAGGCAAGGGCCAAAGATATGAGAAAAGATTCTCCTCCTGATAGAGAGTGTACCGATCTTATTTCTCCTCCCATATCGAGGTCGGAGATTTGAAGCCCGAGTGTGTCCGGAATGCGTTGTAGTACATACCGTCTTGATAACTCTTGCAGATGTTTGTTTGCATAAGATAACAATATGTCGAGGGTATATCCCTGTGCGATTTTTTTGAATTTATCACCGCTTTGAGAACCTAATAATTCATTTAGTTTATTCCACTTTTCCGAAATAAGACTTAACCGATCGAGTTCATTTGTAAACTGTTTTACTTTTTCTGAATTTCGTTGGTGGGATTGTAATAATACGGAAATCTCGGTATTTCTTTGTTGATATGATTTTATATTGTTATTAATCTCTTCAATTTGTTTTATCAAAGATTCATCATGATTTGTGCTTATAACTCCCGGATTATTCGATTCGTGAGTTTTAAGTTTGTTTTCTCTTTCGATAAGTGTTGCTTTACAGATGCTTTCCCGACGAGAAAGGTCTGCTAATTGTTCTCGTTCACGGGTAATCCATTCCGGAGACCGGGATAAGAGTTCCGGCAAATCTTCTGACGAGAGACGGAAGGCCGAGGTACGATTAAAATCGGAAATCCATACCTTTATGTTTTGCTTTTCCGTTTCGATTTCTTGTAAAAGTCGGTTAAGTTCGAGTTCGTTTGCTGCGGATATACCGTTTAGATGCTCTTGTTGTCCGGCAATATCGTTTAATGTTTTTCGAGAATCTTCGAGTTGTTTTGAAACTTCTTGTTTTCGTTTCTCATAATTTGTTTGTATATCGTTTGCCAGCCGTCCTTCGAATAAACTTTTTCTTTCTTCGAGCAGTTGAGACAATCGGGAAGATTCTGAGAGTTGTTGTTGCTCCCTCTCTTTTCGGGTCTCTGCCAATCGTTTGATAAGATCGGTTTTTGCAGAGAGCTTTTCGTTCGATGTATTTTGTTTTTCTGATAAACGAGAAAGAGATTCTTGTTTTATTTGCCAAAAAGACGCAGTTTCTTTTAATAGTTTTCCCAGTGTTTCTTCTTGTAATAACTTTTCCCAATCAGGAAAAGTCTCGAAATATCCGGCAATATTTTCATGCGCATTTTTATACGATGTTTCGTAGTTCTGTATTAAAGTGCGGTATCGCTCGATAGAAATCGAGATTTGTCCGATTTCTTCCGAAAGAGAAGAGATCATTTTATCGGCATTTTCTTTGAGTTCTTCCAATTTTTCCGATTGTAAAGACTCTTCCGAAGTGTCGGTATTTTGTTTTATCGGATGGTGTATGCTCCCGCATACCGGGCACGGAGTGCCTTCGGTAAGTTGGGAACGCCATAAAATGATTTCTTTGGGAAGATGTTTTTCCAGATTTTCGCGTTCTGTTCTTACTTGCGTTAATTTTTTCTCTTGCGCTTCGAGAGTTTTATTTAATGATATAAGTGTCTTTTCATTTGATAATTTCTGGTTGCGGGCGATCTCCGTTTCGTGGATTAAATTCAAAATCAAGCTTATGTGAGGGATTATATCTTTAAAGTGCTCGTGTTCGGTAAACCATTTCTTAATCTCTTTTATTTGAGTCTCGGTTGTAGATATATCCTTGTGCAGAGTTTCATATATTTGTTGTTCTGCGTCCAATTCTTTTGTAATCTTGTCTATATCAAACTTTAGAGTGTCGGTCTGTTTTTTCCCGTTCTCGATTCGTATATCCAGTTCACGAGCCCTTCTTAATTGAGGTTCTATAAGAATATAGGTATCTTCTATCTTTTTCAGTTGAGATTCGTTTTGCCTATAAACATCTTCTGCTGTTTTATATTTTTCTGAAATTTCGTTTCGTTGTTTTTGTAGCGTTTGATAGAGAACTTTGGCTTTAATATGTTGTTCTTCTGCTGTTTTTAGTTTCAGATAGTATTCTTTTATCGGTTGTATGCAGTCGATACGTTGCAGATAGTTGAAGCGGGGCTGAGCTTCAAGAAGTTCTTGTCGTATTTTTGTCAGATCGTTTTGTGCTTTTTCCTTTTCAAAGAAAAGTGTTTCTCGGTTTTTAATCCAATTCAATTTCTCTTCGATACTTTTTTGCTGTTTTTGCAAAAGAGAAAGAGATTCGATGATCGAGTTTTGCTCTGTTAAATATTGTTTTACGGTTTCTTCCGGCAGCAGTTCGATATCTTTGGTGCGGTTGTACATAGATTGCCATTTTTCTTCAGCATCTTTTGCACGCATGTATATTGTTTTCGATATACGGGAATAGATATCAGTTCCGGTAAGTTTTTCCAGCAATTCCGCTTTTTCGTTTTGCTTAGCTTTTAAAAAGGTAGAAAAATCATTTTGAGCTAATAGTACCGATCGAGTAAATTGTTCGAAATTCATGCCGAGCAGTTCTTGAATACGAGACAGAATCTCGGTTTTTGTACCTTGTATTTCTTCTTGATTATCGAGTCTGAATACCCGTATTTCGGCATTTTTTAATTTCCCGGTTATTTTATCTCTAGCGCGTGCCACCGACCAAGAACTACGGTAACAGAGACCGTTTAATGCCTTGAAATCTACCTCTGCATATCCATGTGTCGTACCTCTGCGCAAAATACTACGAGGATCTTTTTGTCCGATACTTTGTCCTTCGGTATCAGAAACCGATATACTGTCCGAACTGCCTTCGGTGCGGGGAGTTTTATCGAATAGAGCCAGACATAATGCATCGAGTAAAGTCGATTTGCCGGAGCCCGTAGCTCCGGTAATTGCGAATATTCCGGCTGAACATAATGGTTCGGTTGTAAAATCTATTGTAAATTCCCCGGCTAACGAGGCGAGGTTTTTTCCTCGTATGGCTAATATTTTCATGTTCTCAAATCTCCGTTTGTTCGATTGCTTCTTTTAACAAGCTTTCTATATCTGTGGGCATTTCTGATCCGTATTTCTTCAAAAAAGCCTCCTTTGCCATCTCTATAGGACTGATTTTCTTAAACTCGTCATAATTTATTATCCGTTGCTCGCTTGATCCGGAAACAACCGCCGATTTTCGCAAAATACGAGTAAGACGTACTTGTTTATTCTCCAGTGCTTGTTCTATTTTATAATTAAGAGACGGTTCAGGACCATCGACCGATACAAGCACCTCTATATAATTTTTTGAAGACGGGTCTATACTATCTATTGCCTGTAAAACTTTATCTATCGGTTCGGCTGTTTCGGGTATTGATTGCAGAGGAATCGGTGCATCGAAGATTTCTCGGTGTATATTTATAACTTTGTTTTTCTCTAATTCGATGACTTCGATACCGTGCTTATAATTTTTTTCAGCGAAAGACATCGGCAAAGGACTTCCGGCATAACGGACATTTTCTCGTTTCGAGACACGCTGTCCTTTGTGCAAATGGCCGAGAGCCGTGTAAGAAATGTCGGGAGCAAAGGCTTCGGGAGAAATGCACTCCAAACCGCCGATTACGGTACGTTCGCTCTGGTCGTCTTCTGAAATCTCAGATCCTGTGGCCTGCAAATGTCCCATAGCGATAATCATTTGGTCGTGTTCTGCATGCTTCAAAGCCTCGTTATATATGGCGTTATACAGATTTTTTATACCTTCTGCGTAACTGTCTGAAGGAGGATAATCTCCTTGTCTTATGTAGGGGACAGCCATACACCAAATGAGGATATTTCCCTCTTTATCATAAATGGGAACTAACAAATCTGAGTAGTCGATTCCGTCTTCATTTCTTTTTATAACACCTTTGATCGTGATGTTCATCGATTCCAACAAAGGCATGGGAGCTTCCAAGCGGGCAGCCGAGTCGTGGTTTCCCGATATGATTATGATTTGCAGTTGCGGATTTTCTTCAGTGGCCTTTCTCAGAAAATGGTAAAATAAACGTTGTGCCGAGGCCGGAGGATTAGGAGAATCGAAAACATCTCCGGCAATGAGCAGGGCATCGGCTTTTTCCCTTTTTATTACAGCACACAGCCATTCAAAAAACATTTGATGTTCGTTGTCTCGGTTATACCCGTAAAATGATTGTCCGATATGCCAGTCTGCCGTATGAATAAGTTTCATATATCGATTATGATCTTGATAGAACAAATGTACAAAACAAATTTGATTTATCCGTGTTTTTATAGCCTGACTGAATTACTTTATCGGAAAATTTAAACGGGATTTATTTGTCAGGAGTTTAATAGATATAGAAATATCTTTAAAGTTCTATATTTGTGATACATTGGTAGAATAGATGAAAGGAATTTTGAAAGAGGAAATTTCAAATCTCGTTATCGGATTTATTTTGTAAAAACTGTTAATAAAGCAGGTGAAATTATATCAAATACCGCAGTCATTAGATAACTTTGTAGAAAGTAGGACTGGATTGTTTCAAAATAAGTTTTACAGATGTTTTGAAACAATCTTTTTTTCGGCTTTTCTGTTAATTATATAGAGTTATTTTCTATGGATCAGAAAATTCCGGTAGTGTGAGATGTAAGTTAAAAAACTAAATGATAATGAAGAAATTATTTTCGCTGTTGTTTCTTTTGTGTGTGAGTGTTATAAGTTATGCCCAAATTATCGAGGCGGTACATTGGCGTTTTTCTGTAAAGGATATTTCCGGTTCTGAAAAAGAACTTGTATTTACTGCCAATATGGATGACGGATGGCATCTTTACGGAATGAATATTCCGGATGGAGGACCTGCGGCAACAACATTTTCATTCGATGAGATACATGGTGCGGTCTTAGATGGCGGGGTAACCTCGTCGTCTCGTCTGATAAAAAAATATGATAAACAGTTCGAAATGGAACTCAGTTGGTATGAAAAGCAGGCCGTATTTATTCAGAAAATAAAATTGACAGCACCGACATTTTCTATAACGGGTAATGTGAGGGCAATGGCTTGTAATGACCAGAGTTGTCTTCCTCCGACGACTGAGGAGTTTACTTTTACGGGAAAAGGTACTCCTGCAGAAGCAACGAAGCCGGAGTCTTTACAAAAAGAAAATATAAAATCAACATTTGAACCGGAACAAAAGAGCGGAATTTTGAAAGCCGATACACTTATGGCTGCCCGGGTTGTTGCTGTCGATTCTGCTACTGTTCACACAAAGAATTCGGAAAACGATTTGTGGACTCCGGTAATAGATGAGCTCAATGCTTTTGGCGAGAATGGCGGAACTACCGAAAGATCGCTTCTGATTATTTTCTTTTTGGGATTCGGCGGAGGTTTGCTTGCCTTGCTTACTCCCTGCGTGTGGCCTATGATCCCGATGACTGTAAGTTTTTTCTTGAAACGTACGAAAGATCGTAAAAAATCGATAAGGGATGCTGTTATGTACGGTATTGCCATTATCGTTATTTATGTAGTGTTAGGTTTGATTATTACGGCTATTTTCGGGGCGAGTGCTTTGAATAATTTAGCGACGAATGCAATATTCAATATTATATTCTTTGCATTGTTGGTACTGTTTGCCATATCATTTTTCGGAGCGTTCGAATTAACATTGCCGGCTTCATGGACTACAAAGCTGGATAGTAAAGCCGATGCAACTACCGGTATTTTGAGTATCTCTTTTATGGCATTTACTTTGGTTTTGGTATCTTTCTCTTGTACCGGTCCTATTATCGGTACGCTTTTGGTTCAGGCGGCATCGATGGGTGAAATTGCCGGACCTGCGATCGGAATGTTGGGATTTGCAGTAGCATTATCTATTCCCTTCTCTTTGTTTGCCATATTCCCTTCTATGCTCAAGTCGATGCCTAAATCGGGGGGGTGGTTGAATTCTGTAAAAGTGGTATTAGGCTTCTTAGAACTGGCTTTGGCTTTAAAATTCTTGTCTGTTGCCGATTTGGCTTATGGCTGGCATATCCTTGACAGAGAGGTATTCGTGACTTTATGGATTATTATTTTTACTTTATTGGGATTTTATTTACTCGGTAAAATTAAATTTTCTCATGACAGTGATATAAAATATGTCTCTGTACCACGCCTTTTTATGGCAATTATTTCTTTCGCATTTGCTATTTATATGATTCCCGGCTTATGGGGAGCGCCTTTGAAAGCGATCAGCGCATTTACTCCTCCGTTGAATACACAAGACTTTAATCTTTATAAGGAAGAAGTACATGCCAAATTTACGGATTATGATGAGGGTATGGCGTATGCCAAGAAAGTTAATAAACCGGTTATGATCGATTTTTCCGGATTCGGTTGTGTGAATTGCCGGAAAATGGAGGCTGCTGTATGGACTGATCCGGCCGTAAAAGCGATGATCGATAATGATTATGTGTTGATTACTTTAATGGTAGATGACAAGACTCCGTTATCTGAACCGGTAAAAATAGAAGAGTATGGAAAGATGCGTACGCTTCGTACGGTAGGGGATCGTTGGAGTTATTTGCAACGGTCGAAATTCGGTGCTAATGCACAACCGTTTTATGTTTTATTGGATACCGATGGTTATCCTATAGCTCCTCCGTATTCTTATAATGAGGATATTTCCGCTTATTTGAATTTCTTAAAAGGAGGAATCGAAACTTTCGAGAATAGAATCAAGTAATGATACTTGATCTTTATTGGTCTGAAATCCGCATTTTTTATAAGATGCGGATTTTTCATTATAGATTAGAACCTGTCGTCTAAATTTTATTCGGGTCAGGTCTGATAGTTTTTGAGGAAACGTTTTTTTTGTCTTTACGAGAGAGAGCAGGCTATCTGACAAGTGAAAACGTAAAAATGGCCTGGTAATATTTATTTATCGGAAAATTCAGACAACCTCTTAAATGTAGTCAAATAATCTTAATCCTGTGAAACTTTTGCATGACGCCTTGTTATCCCAATGTATTACAAATGCTAAATCGAAAAGACGATGAAATTGAAATCTATTGGGATAGTTACAATATTATTATTTTCGGTCATGGGAATATTTTTCTCGTGTGATGATGACGATAAAAAAATCGTTTATAATAATTTGCCAGTCGAGAGCCGACATTTTATAGAGAATTATTTCTCCGGGGTAGATGTGGCTTCTGTTGAGAAAGAGGACGGAGAGCCTCATTATAAAGTGGAGCTTGCAAACGGTTTTGTATTGCGATTTTACAGGAATGGCGGATGGCAAGAAGTAGATGGAAATGGCGTTGAAATTCCAGGACCTGTCTTGTATGATCTGTTACCGGGAGCTATTTTGACGTATGTCGCCCAAGAATATCCGGATGCTTCTATTGTTGAGATCAGCCAGCATAGTTATGGCTATGAGGTAAATCTTGAAACCCAACCGGAGGTGAAATTGAAATTTAATCGTGATGGAGGAATTATCACAGAAATTGTAGACTGATTGATAAATAGATGATTAAACTCGGAAACATCACTTAAAATATAGAGAGATGTTTCCGGGTTGTTTTTGTATTATTTCTTTTCGTAAATAACAAAGGAATAAGGATAAGAATGTTTTTCGTCTGCCGGATGATCTTCCCGAAAAACCTCTTTCCATTTATTAGGATCTATGACCGGGAAAAATGTATCGGCATTTTCAAACTTATGATGAATCTCCGTAATATACAATTTGTCGGCCATTTCGATAGTTTGTTTGTATATCATGGCTCCTCCGATGATAAAAACTTCATCTTGCGATTCGCATAGATTCAGTGCATCTTCTATAGAAGAACAAGCAAAGGCATTATCATAAAATGATTCGGGAATAGAAGTAAGAACCAAATTTTTACGATTAGGTAATGCCCCGTCAGGAAGGGATTCGAATGTACGGCGTCCCATGATAACGGCATGATTTACGGTCAAGTCCTTAAACCGTTTCAGATCGTTGGGCATATGACACAAAAGCTCTTTATTTTTGCCGATAGCCATATCTTCAGCTACTGCGGCGATTAAAGAAATTGTTGGCATAATATTATCTGTATTAGGTTATTATTAAATAGTTTTGCCGAAACTTATACCGCAACCTCTCCTTTTATATGAGGATGCGGATCGTATCCGGTAAGTGTAAAATCTTCATATTTGAATCCGAATATATCCTTTACATTCGAATTTATTTCTATTTGAGGTAATGGACGAGGTACCCGGGTCAATTGTAATTTTACCTGTTCGATATGATTACTATAGATATGGGCATCTCCCAATGTATGAACAAAATCTCCGGCTTTTAATCCGGTAACTTGTGCCATCATTTTTAATAACAAAGCGTATGATGCAATGTTGAACGGAACACCTAAAAATATGTCGGCACTACGTTGGTAGAGTTGCAGACTTAAGCGTCCGTTTGCTACATAAAATTGGAAAAACGCATGACATGGAGGTAAATTCATCTGAGGAAGATCTGCGACATTCCATGCACTTACGATTATCCTGCGAGAATCGGGATTGTGTTTGATTGTTTCCACAGCTTCGGTTATCTGATCTATATGGCCACCGTTATAATCAGGCCATGACCGCCATTGATAACCGTATATATGTCCCAAATCACCGTTTTCATCGGCCCATTCATTCCATATCCTTACTCCATTATCTTGAAGATATTTGACATTTGTATCACCTTTAAGAAACCATAGAAGTTCGTATATAATCGATTTCAAATGCAGTTTTTTTGTTGTCAATAGCGGAAAACCATCTTCCATATTGAATCGCATTTGGTGTCCGAATACACTAATCGTACCTGTCCCGGTACGGTCTTCCTTATGAGTTCCTTCCTGCAATACACGTTGTAAAAGATCTAAATATTGCTTCATGTTCGGTAGTTAATAGGAGTACAAAAATAGTAATTCTATGTCAATTATTATATAGAAAAGAAATATATTTGGGAGGGTTAACATTTAATTTGTAGTACCGGTTTATTTTTATGAGTCGCTTTATACGGCTTTTATCGACATGACTATCTTCCTGTTGGGGTGTTATCGAATTTTCATCGATCCGATTTCTATAGGCTTTTTTATAGTTTTTAATCATAAATGTTAAATTATGCTGTTTTATTTGTGTTTAATGGTACTATGTATTACATGGTACTTTATATTTTATATATTTGTGGAGTAGAATAAGAGGTAGATTTGAGTCTGTTAAAATTTTGTACAGATATTTTTTTGACTAAAAATTATTATTTGCAACCTTTAGATCTGTAATATACGTCTAAGATTAAAATTATATAGAATATTTGACTATGATACGCCTTGAGCAAATTCACAAAACTTACCATAATGGTTCTCCATTACATGTACTGAAAGGTGTCGATTTGGAGATCGGCAAGGGGGAGTTAGTTTCGATAATGGGGGCATCCGGATCTGGAAAGTCCACTCTGTTGAATATATTGGGTATCTTGGATGATTATGACTCGGGTAATTATTATTTGAATGATGTGCTTATTAAGAATTTATCGGAGACTAAAGCTGCTGAATATCGCAATCGAATGATCGGATTTGTTTTTCAATCATTCAATTTGATATCTTTTAAAAATGCAATGGAGAATGTTGCTCTTCCTCTATATTATCAAAATGTATCACGTAAAAAAAGAAATATGCAGGCAATGGAATATCTCGAAAAAATGGGACTTAAAGAACATGCTTTGCATCTGCCTTCGGAATTATCCGGAGGTCAGAAACAGCGGATTGCCATAGCAAGGGCACTGATTGCCCGTCCGCAGATTATATTGGCTGATGAGCCGACCGGAGCGTTGGACAGTAAGACGAGCCAGGAGGTTATGGATCTGTTGAAAGAAGTGAATAGAGAAGGGATGACTTTGGTTGTCGTAACTCATGAGAGAGATATTGCCACTCAGACGAATAAGATCGTTCATATCAAAGATGGGATTATCGGTTCGGTAGAAATTTTAAGATAAAACGAGTATGTGGAACATTGTTCAAGAAATATGGGGAGCTTTACGTAATAATAAATTACGAACATTCTTGACCGGATTTTCTGTTGCTTGGGGCATTTTTATGCTTATTCTGTTATTGGGGGCAGGTAACGGGCTGAAGAACGGGGTGCGGAGTAAATTTTCATGGCGTGCAAAGAATGCCGTAGCATTATGGACGGGAAAGACTTATCTTCCGTATAAAGGTATGCCTAAAAACAGACAAGTAAGTTTCCGTCCTGAAGATGTTTCCGAGTTTCGTAAACTTCACCCGGAGGTTACCCGTTTTACAGCCGTTCTTGATCGTTGGGGAGATACTTTGTCGGTAGGAAAAGAATCTATGTTTAATTTGATAAAGGCTGTTTCTCCCGAATATCCATCTATTCGTAATGTAGAGATTGTAGCGGGAGGAGGGCGTTTTATTAATGAAGCTGATATGAAAATGGCTCGTAAAGTAGCTGTAATTCACGAGCGTACGGCCGAGACGTTATTTAAATCCAAACCAGCTATAGGACAGCAGATCAAAGCCGGAAATATCGTCTATAAAGTTGTCGGCATTTATATGGAAGAACTTATGCAGAGTTCGCCAGATGTATTTATTCCGTTATCGACTGCCGGGAAAATTTATTTTCCTGACGAAAAATATAAGAGCTTGGAGATGTTGGTCGAGGGTGTAAACTCGTTAGAGGAAAATGCTGCTTTTGAACGAGGAATGCGGGAAACGTTGGGCCAGCTCGGAGATTTTTCTCCGGACGATAGGAATGCTTTGTATGTCAGTAATACGATATCGAATTATTTGCAGACACAGGGAATATTTAACGGAATCCAGATTTTTGTTTGGATTATCGGCATCGGAACTCTTATCGCCGGGATTGTAGGGGTTAGTAATATTATGTTAATCTCGGTAAAAGAGCGGACTCGGGAATTAGGAATCCGAAAAGCATTAGGTGCTACTCCAGCTTCGATTTTGAGACTAGTCGTGATTGAATCGGTGTTTGTAACACTTTTTTTCGGCTATTTGGGAATGATTGCAGGAATCGGTTTGACGGAAGGTGTGAATGCTTTGTTGGTTGGAGGAGGAATGAATAAGGATATGATATTTCAGAACCCTACGGTAGATCTTTCGATAGCTGTTTCTGCTACGTTGGTTCTTGTTGTGTCCGGAGTTCTTGCCGGATATTTTCCGGCTCGGAAAGCCGTACGGGTAAAACCGATAGAAGCATTGCGGAGTGAATGATTAAGTTTTGAAGTTATGTTTGATAAAGATAGATGGCAGGAAATATGGCTTACGATCACGCGGAATAAAATCCGTAGTCTTTTGACTGCATTTGGGGTGTTTTGGGGGATATTTATGTTAGTTCTCATGTCAGGATCGGGAAACGGGCTTGAAGAAGGGATAATTTCCGGGGTGAAAAATTTTCCGAAAAATTCTTGTTATTTCTTCTCTGAGAGGACCTCTAAAGCTTATGCCGGTTTTGCAAAAGGGCGTAATTGGTCTATACATACGTCGGATGTGGAGGTGCTGAGGGGGCGTTTTCCCGAAATAGAGCGAATATCTGCTATTATGTTTGAGTGGAATGAGAAAAATACGTTGCGAAATAATAAATATGGGGCTTATATGGTAAAAGGGCTTTCTCCTGATTACCTTTTTATAGAACCCCAACGTATGCTTTATGGGCGCTATATAAATGAAGTGGATATTAGGGAGAGGCGAAAAGTCTGCGTAATAGGGGAACAGGTGTATCAAGAGATGTTTATGCCGGGAGAGAATCCGTTAGGAAAGTTGTTACAGATAAATGGAGTGGCTTATCGGGTAGTAGGTGTGAATATTCCGGTAACGAAAATACAGATCGGAGGCCGTTCCGAAGCATCTATTATTTTACCGTTTAGTACTATGCAGCAGAGTTATAATAGAGGGGACAAGATAGACTGTGTAGCATTGTCTGTAAATGAAAAGTTTTCGGTTTCTGCTTTGGAGGAGGAAATGAAAAATGTCGTTAAGAAGCATAATCGAATCTCTCCTGACGATTTGCAAGCCGTCGGCAGTATAAATGTTGAGAAAGAATTTAAAATGTTTTACTCTTTATTCGGTGGGATAAATATTCTGATTTGGATTGTAGGAATAGGGACATTGTTGGCTGGGGCGGTAGGTGTGAGTAATATTATGTTGGTGACCGTACGGGAACGGACTAAAGAGATCGGTATCCGTCGGGCATTGGGAGCTTGTCCTCGTTCTATATTGATGCAAATTATGTCCGAAAGTCTCATCTTGACATTGCTGGCCGGTTTTTTCGGTTTGTTTATGGGGGTAGCTCTTCTATATGTGGTGGATATATTTATGCAAAACATGTTGCAATCCGGAGAACAGATATTTTTTGCTCCACCTCAAATTTCTTTTGCAACAGCGGTTTCGGCATCGATAGTCTTGATCGTTACCGGTTTGTTGGCGGGATGCCTGCCTGCATGGAGAGCTTTACAGATAAAAGCAATAGATGCGATACGGGAAGAATAAATAAGAAAAATAATAATATAGATTATGAAAAGATATGTAAGGTTTTTTTTACTGTTGGTATTTGCAGTAATGCTTGTGGGAACGTTTGTATTTTTATGGAAAAAGTCCCGTCCTGAGATAACTGTATATGAAGTAGTTGCTCCTCAGAAAAGGACGATAGAGAAAAAAACAATAGCTACCGGAAAAGTAGAGCCGCGTGATGAAGTCTTGATTAAGCCTCAGATTTCGGGTATTGTGTCTGCGGTTTATAAAGAAGCTGGTCAGATGGTGAAAGCCGGTGATGTAATTGCTTTGGTGAAGGTGATTCCGGAAATGGGAACATTGAATGCTGCAGAGTCTCGGGTTAATGTCGCTCAGATCAATTTCGGTCAGACTCAACGGGACTTCGACCGGGCTCAAAATTTATTTCGTTCCGGTGTGATCTCAAAAGAGGAGTTTGAAAAAAGCCAGTTGGAAAATAACCGGGCGAAAGAAGAGTTACAGAATGCTCAGGATAATCTGGAAATTGTAAGAGATGGGATTTCCAGGCGTTCGGCACAGTATAGCAATACTCAGATTCGTTCCACCATCGATGGGATGATTCTCGATGTTCCGGTAAAAGTAGGTAACTCTGTGATACAATCAAACAATTTTAATGACGGTACTACGATAGCTTCTATTGCAAATATGAATGATATGATTTTCAAAGGTAAAATAGACGAAACAGAAGTCGGTCAACTTCATGAGGGCATGCCGATCAAGCTTACTGTCGGTGCACTCAGAGATGCTTGTTTTGATGCGGTTCTGGAGTACATATCACCGAAAAGTACAGAGGAGAACGGGACAGTCTTGTTCGAAATTAAAGCAGCGGCTTCGATTCCTGATACCGTATTTGTTCGTGCCGGATATAGTGCGAATGCTGAAATTATTCTGGATAGGAGAGAAAACGTGCTCACGATACCGGAAAGTACGGTGGAGTTTCATGGGGATTCTACTTTTGTGCAACTGGTGCAGGATAGTATAAGCCGTCCTCAGGTATTTGTGCAAAAACCGATAAAAACCGGATTGTCGGATGGAATATCGATAGAGGTAATTTCGGGAGTGAAAGCGGGAGATTTTATTCGGGGAAATAGAATTATAAAGAAATGAAATGATGGATATTCGTAAAATAGTCGTAATAAGTTTGGGCATAACATCATGCTGTTTTTCGCTTGTAGCACAAGAAAAATGGTCGCTGTCGCAATGTATCGATTATGCCGTACAAAATAATATTCAGGTAAAGCAAAAACAACTGGAAAAAGAAAATAGTGAAATACGGTTGAATACAACTCGAATGAGTCGTTTACCTGATTTGACCGGAAGTGCCGGACAAGATTTTTACTTCGGACGGAGTCCTTCACGTACAGGAGTTTATGAAGACCAATCTCAATCTTCAACATCATTTCGCATATCATCGTCACTCCCTGTATTTACAGGATTTAAGATACAGAGTGAGATCGGTTCGGCCCGGTTCGACTTGAAAGCTGCCGTAGAAGAGTTGAATAAGGCGAAAGAAGATGTTGCCTTGAATGTAACATCTTATTATTTACAGGCCCTTTTTAATAAAGAGATATTATGTATTGCGCAAAAACAACTGGAAATTAGTCGTTTGCAATTGAAAAAAATCGAAAAAATGGTGGAGCAAGGACGGAGTTCCGAGGCATCTTTGTATGAAAGCCGGGCTTTAGTTGCAGAAGATGAAATGAATGTGACCCAATCGGAAAATAATCTGCTTTTATCTTTAGTCGATCTTTCCCAATTACTGAATTTAGAAAAGGCAGAGGGTTTTGATATTGAAGAACCCGATATGAACTCGGTCACTTTACAACAAACAGCATCTTTGGTTTCCCCGAAGGATGCATTTAAGTTTTCTGTAGAAAATCGTCCCGGTATAAAGTCTGCTTTGTATGCTTTAGAGAGCAGTCGTTTTGGGTTGAAACAAGCACGTTCGGGATATTATCCTACACTTTCTTTCGGAGCGTCTTACGGGACGAGCTATTATCATGCTTATAAGGGGGGAGATGAAAATAACTGGACTTTTGCCGAACAGATGCGTAATAATGGGAGTGAAACGCTCGGTTTTACATTATCTGTCCCGCTTTTTAATCGTTTGGTAACCCGCAATCAAGTAAAGCAAGCCCGATTGCAAATACGATTGCAAGAATTGGCATTGGATAATGCTCGTCAGCAACTTTATAAAGAAATAGAACAGGCGTATTATGCCGCGGTCGCCGCGCATAAAAAGTATATTTCTTCTCAAAAGTCGGTGGATGCGGCCCGTATCTCATTCGAGTATGAGCAGAAAAAGTATGATGCCGGAAAATCAACGGTTTTTGAATATAGCGATGCAAAAAATAAATATGAAAAAAGTCTGTCCGAACAAGTTCAAGCGCGTTATGATTTTTTATTCCGTTCAAAAGTTTTAGATTTCTATAATGGGAAGCCTTTAGCTTTTTGATTAACGGTTGTTTGTCTTCCGGATGTCGTATGCAAGCGCATTCGGAGACAATGGCGACTTGACGGTATATGTTAATGAAGGATGATGGCGAAAATCAGTAACCTTCTCTGTATTTTCCTTCGGTGCTGTCGTCTATGATACTCAGATAGCTTGCATATCGGGATTCGCTGATCCTATGTTGTTCTACTGCCGCAAGTACGGCGCAACCCGGTTCATGGCGATGTGTGCAGTTGTTAAAACGGCAATCATGGGAAATTTTAAATATTTCGGGGAAAAAATGAGCGACCTCTTCCGGTTCGAAATCGATAGTACCGAAACCTTTTACTCCCGGAGTATCGATAATATATCCTCCTTCGGGCAATGGGAACATTTCAGAAAATGTTGTAGTGTGCATCCCTTTATGGTGTGATGTCGATACATTTCCCGTCTTCAGGTTTAATCCCGGAAGGATAGTATTGATCAGAGTGGATTTTCCAACACCTGAGTTACCGGACAGTAAAGTGATTTTTCCTTTTAGAAGAGATTTGATCTCCTCGATGCCTTTTCCCGTCAATGCCGATACCTTAAAACAATCATATCCGATAGTGTCATAAAGATGGATCAAAGCATTCATGTATTCTGTATCGTCCTCGTTGTAACTGTCTGTTTTATTGATGACAATTTTTACCGGGATTCGATATGCTTCGGCAGTAGCGAGAAAACGATCTATAAAAATCGTATGGGTAGTAGGATTGCTGACTGTGATAATTA
The DNA here is from genome assembly GCF_030296935.1 of Coprobacter fastidiosus. NCBI lineage: Bacteria > Pseudomonadati > Bacteroidota > Bacteroidia > Bacteroidales > Barnesiellaceae > Coprobacter > Coprobacter fastidiosus. The sequence continues at coordinate 3,080,357 of NZ_AP028032.1, forward strand.
ACAAGGCTTGATCGATATTGGCCGCCAGAATGTGAGACTCTTTGGAAAGGTTTGACGATTTTCGTATAATATAATTTTCTCGCGGTTCTATTTTCGAGATAAAGGCCGTCCCCTCTTTATTATTTTCTATTTCTACCCGGTCTCCAACCGCGATGGGATTGGTACTGCGGATTCCTTTTAAACGGAAATTACCTTTTATTTTACATTTGATTTCTTTCCCATCATCCGTTTTTACGATATACCAACTACCGGTGTTTTTTATTACGAGTCCGTGTTCCATATTAATTTGATAAAACTATATCCTTGTCCGGGTAATTTTAAAAAAGAAAAACTAAAAGCAAAACAAACCGTTCTGACTTTTAGTTCTTCCAATATGTTTTATGCTGTTCAAAAAATTCTTTTTACAATGAAAATAAATGTGAGATTCAAGTTATACGGTTAAAATCTCTTTTTCTTTTGCATTGAAAATATCGTCTATCTTTTTAATGTATTTATCGTGAATTTTCTGAACACTGGCTTCTCCGTCTTTTTCAACATCTTCGGGCATTCCGGCTTTAATAGCTTTTTTCAACCCATCGATAGCATCTCGGCGTGCATTTCGTACACTTACTTTTGCGTTTTCAGCTTCTTGCTTTGCTTGTTTGACTAAAGCTTTACGTCTCTCTTCTGTCAATGGGGGTAATCCTAAACGGATAATTTCACCGTTGTTCTCGGGAGTAATGCCCACTTCGGAATTTTGAATAGCTTTTTCGATCTCTTTGAACATCGATTTTTCCCACGGTTGTATGGCGATGGTTTTAGCATCGGGAGTGGTAATAGTGGCTACATTACTGATAGGTACCATACTGCCGTAGTATTCTACCCGTACCGGGTCAAGAATGCGGGCACTGGCTTTTCCTGCACGGATTGTAGCCAGAGCTTCATCTAAAAACTCAACACTCATCGCCATTTTTTCTTCAGCGGCATCCAGATATGTTTTTACGTCTGTCATAGTGGTTTTATATACGATGGTTTATAAAATTCGGTTTTCAGTAGGAATAAACGGTTTCGATTTTATTTAACCGATATGTTAATGTATTATCGAAACGATAATTTATTTCTTTATGGAACAAATATAAAATAGTTTCGGCAAATCTCAAAACGTTTCTCGGATTAATAGACTAACGTGCCTATATTCTCGCCGGTGAGGACTTTTTTCAAGTTACCGTTGGTGTCCATATCGAATACGATGATCGGAAGTCGGTTTTCTTTGCAAAGCGTTGTTGCCGTCAGGTCCATTACTTTAAGTCCTCGTGTATAGATTTCATCATAACTGATTTTATCGAATTTTACGGCTGTTTTATCTTTTTCGGGGTCGGCAGTATAAATACCATCGACACGAGTACCTTTTAGCATTACGTCGGCCTCTATCTCTATGCCTCTCAAAGCCGACCCTGTATCGGTAGTGAAATACGGGTTGCCCGTACCGCCCGAGATAATAGCGATTTCACCTCGTTTCATGGCATCTATCGCTTTCCATTTGCTATAATGTTCACCTATGGGGAACATATTAGTTGCGGTGAATACGTGAGCTTTTTGTCCCAGAGAATCTAATGCCGAACTGAGGGCGAGACTGTTGATTACGGTAGCGAGCATACCCATTTGGTCGCCTTTAACACGATCGAATCCTTTGGCTGCACCACTCAATCCCCTGAAAATATTTCCACCTCCGATTACGATGCCGATTTCGATACCCAGCCCGGCGATTTCTTTAATTTGTTCGGCATATTCGTTCAGCCGTTTTTCGTCTATACCGTACTGTTTTTCTCCCATAAGCGACTCACCGCTCAATTTTAGTAATATACGTTTGTACTTGATATCCATATTTTTGATTTTATGATTGAGGAAATTCTTATTCCCTGTTTTGTCGTTTCCTTGCCAAATTTAAACATTTTAAATGAACGGGGATAAACTCCTGTTCAAAAAAGAGAAATATATACTTCCTTTTTTATTAAATTTGCAACATAAGAGCCTGTTACTTTGTTTCGAAAATTATAGATGAGGAAGATTATTATCATATTATTTTTGAGTGTGGTGTATTCGCTTCAGGGGGCGATTATTAATGAGAAATTGTATCGTAAAGCAGAGACTCATTTTGAGAATCGGGAATGGAGCGAGGCGCTTTCTATGTATAATATTTTGTTGATCGAGAATCCGAAAGAGGTAAAATTATATGTATCTTCTGTTGTGGCGGCATCTTACAAGGAAGCTCCCCAGTCGGTAATGCATTATGTCGAATTATCGGAGCGTAACGGTGTGTCTTTAGATTCTCTGTTCGTCGGGGTGAATGCTTTGACTATGGCTCACCGAAAATCTGAGATATATGAGAATATGCTATTGTTGATTAAGAAAGAACAACCTTGGCTGAAAAAATTGATCAATACTTATCTATTACGTTTTTATCGTTTTAGAAATGATGCGCCTCGTATAGTAGAGATTTCGGACGAACTTTTAGAGATGTTTCCGGATGATGAAAGACTTCTTAAACTCAAAGGAGATGCTTTGCTTGAACAGGGAGAAGAGCTACAATCTTTTGGCTGTTATAAACGGATATATCAAAAAGATTCGACCAATCGGGATGCTCTGATCTTTCTGGGCAATTTTATGTATAATCGGGGAATAGAACAATTAAAGGAGTTGGAAATGCACTATGACGGTCTGATGTCTCCTACACGAATGCAATATGCTTCTTATGAATGGGAGAAAAACAGAATTCTGGATACCGATTTTCGAGAAGCCGCATCTTATCTTGAGAAAGCCGATAAACAATATACTACCCCTTATCTGCGTAAGACTCTGTATTCTATTTATACACGTTTATCGGAAATAGGAAAGGCAGAGATGATTCTGAACGAGTCTAAATCACGAAAGAAATCTCCTTAAATGCGAAAGTATGGATAGAGCCGTTTTCTTTTTTCAGTATCAACTGCCCGTTAGGTTCTATTCCTTCGATCGAAGCGTTGAATATTTCTTTTCCGTATGAATAGGGATATATCCCTTTGTTGCGAAAAAGTAACGCCATATATTTTTGTCTTATTTCTTCTTCGTTATCGGGAGTGTATTTGTTGTATTCGTCGACAATGCTGTCGAGAATTTTCTCAAGGAGTTCAGAGAGGTTATGTTCTTTACCTGTGATTTGGGTAAGTGATACCGGATTCGGGGCATCTGATTTGAAATGTCTCTGGTTTATGTTGATTCCGATTCCTATTATAGCATTACTGAGGGATGAGCCGGTAAGATCGACCTCGATCAGCATCCCGGCTATTTTTTTTTCTTTCCAGTAAATATCATTCGGCCATTTTATGGTAAAATGCCGATCATATTCTTTTAGAACACCAACAATTGCTATGGAAATGAGTTGAGACAGAATGAACTGTTTTCCCGGCGGAATATGGTTTGGATGAAGTAGAATGCTGAATGTTAAATTTTTACCCCGTTCAGACTCCCAACTATTGCCCTTTTGTCCACGTCCGGCAGTTTGGTAATCGGTGATTACGACTGTACCTTCGGGTTGCTCTTTTTCTCTCATGATCAATTCTCTTAAATAAGAATTGGTCGAATGGGTTTCATTCAGATGTATAAAAGTTTCGTTCATATTTTTATCTTTTGTCTTTCTGCTATTTTAGAGCCTGTCGTCTAAATTTCCCGTTTTTTTGAGTTGTTCGAATAATTTTTCCCGTTTGATCTTAGGCAATTTTTTTACGACTTCGGTATATGAGTGAAGCATCCATTCTTTCATTTGTTCCTCTTTCGCTTTATCATAGACGATCGTATTCCAGTATTTTTTATTAGCGTGATATCCGGGCATTACATAGCTATATTGTTCCCGTAGTTCGATTGCCAGATCAGGATCACATTTTACATTTGCCCAATGTTGTTCGGCTTCGAGACTCGTATAAAGAAACATTTTTCCTGCGACTTTAAAGACCAAAGTAGTTTCGTCAAACGGAAAACACTCTGTCGTTTCGGGAAGACTTAAGCAAAAGTCACGTATTTGTTCTATATCCATATTGTTTTAAGTTTTATAGTAACGGAGGATAAAAAGCATCCGGAATATGTTCGATTTCATATTCGTTTTCTTTTTTAACGATAGAAATAATATCGAACCGGACTTCGAACGGGAGATCGTATTTTTGTATATATGCGTCCGTCGCGTCTATGATATGTCGTATCTTTCGGGTGTTTACCGCATCTTCCGGATGCCCGAATAAATCGGAACTTCGAGTTTTTACTTCAACAACGATCAGTGTCCGATCCTTATATGCGACAATATCCAGTTCGAGTTTTCCGTTTTTCCAATTAATATCCCGGATTATATAACCTCTGGCAATGAGATATTCTGCGGCTAGTTCTTCTCCTGTCTTTCCTGTTTGGTTATGTTTTGCCATAATCGGAAATTTTGAAAATGAATCTGTTTACGAAAATACGCCTTTCCGGTGAATTACGCAAAATGCATCTCAACGCTTTTTATTTTTTGTTTAAAAAAACAGAGGAAGATAACTCTTATTCTCTTTTAAATGCTATATTTGTGAATAGAAGGATTTATTAATTAAAAACTGACGATAATGGATTCAAAACGATTTCAATTGCCGATAGCCGGATTATTGATTGCTATTGGGCTTTATTTGTTAGGGTGGACATTAAGTCATGCTTTGACGGAAATTAAGGATAGGGACAGAGTTGTTACGGTTAAAGGATTGGCGGAAAAGGAAGTTCCTGCCGATAAGGTGATCTGGCCTTTGGCATTTAAAGAAATCGGTAATGATATGATTTCGATGTATGATGAATTGAACCGTAAAAATCAGATTATTGTAACTTTTCTGAAAAATAACGGAATAACCGATAACGAAATATCATTGTCTGCACCTCAGATTATCGATATGAAAGCTGAAAGATATTCGAATACTCAGTCACCTTACCGTTATAACATTACATCGGTGATAACCGTTACTTCGGGACAGATTGATCGGGTGCGTAAATTAATGGATAAACAGGCCGATTTATTGAAATTGGGAGTTGCTATTACAGGCGGAGAATATCAATATAGCCCGCAATTTTTCTTTACAAAATTGAATGAAATAAAACCTGGAATGATAGAAGAGGCAACTAAAAATGCCCGTTCTTCGGCCGAAAAATTTGCAAAGGATTCTGATAGTGAATTAGGTAAAATAAAACGTGCCAATCAAGGACAATTCATTATCGAGGACAGGGATGTAAATACTCCGTATATAAAAAGCGTACGTGTTGTGACGACTGTCGATTATTATCTTGAAGATTGAAAACTCAATGGAAGAAAACCGGGATGAATATTTTATGCGTCAGGCTCTGTTTGAGGCGAAAGAAGCTTATGACAGAGATGAAATTCCTGTCGGTGTGGTGATTGTTTATAAAGATCGTATAATAGCCAGAGGTCATAATCTGACGGAAACTTTGAACGATGTTACGGCTCATGCCGAGATGCAGGCGATTACTTCGGCGGCAGGTGTATTGGGTGGTAAATATTTGATAGGGTGTACTGTATATGTGACTTTAGAACCTTGTATCATGTGTGCCGGAGCATTGGGCTGGTCGCAAATTTCTCGGATTGTTTACGGAGCAGCCGATGATAAGCGCGGATTTCAAAAATTTGCCCCGAAGGCTTTGCATCCTAAGACCGAGATTCAGGGAGGTGTTTTGCAAGAAGATTGCGCGCGATTGATGCAAGACTTCTTTAGAAATAAGAGGTAGATAGAATAGAGATAATAAATGGTAGTTGATAATATAGATTATAGCAAAAATTTGAAAACGTACAGGAGAATATGGAAAACACTCGAGTAAAAGTAGAATTGGAGATAAAACCGGAAATGGCCCTTTTATTAGGCATGGTATTGCATGGGGGTACATACGGTTACAATGTGGTTAGTAAGTTATTGACGCCCAAAAGTCTGAAAGATCTTCACGACATCGGTCAGAGTATTATAGATCAGGTGGAGTCGGAGCGTGATATGGCTACATACGAAAAAGAATTGTTGACACGTCTCAATCCGGAAGAATTGGCTTTTTTCAAAGAGCTCCGAAGTGCTGAATCGAAAAAATAAAGTCAGTGGCAATTATTGTACGTAAATAAGTAAAGAAGATAGTGCTCAGAAACGTATCTGCATACTTTCTTTAGCAATGATGGTATGTGGAAAAATTTCTTGGGCTTCTTGCAAAAAAATAGAGTCGTCTTGATAACGGGCCGAGAAATGTCCTAATATTAATTTCTTGACGTGTGCTTTTTGTGCAAGGGTGGCGGCTTGTACTGCTGTTGAGTGAAAGGTTTCTTTTGCTCGGGCTTTGTTATCTTCTGCGAATGTCGCTTCATGATATAACAAGTCTACTCCCTCAATCAAGGGAATAAGTTTTTCTTGATAAATAGTATCAGAGCAATAGGCGTATCGGGAAACCGGATCAGCAGGTCGGCTTAATCGTTCATTAGGGATAATCAACCCTTCAGGCGTAATAAAATCTTCACCTTGTTTTATTTTGGCAAGTTCTCTGATAGGGATATTGTAAAATTGTATCATATCGCGGATTAGATGTCTTTCTTTTTCTTTTTCTTCAAATAAGAATCCGCATGTCGGTATCCGGTGACGTAAAGGTAAGGTGGAAACTTTTAATGCTTTATCTTCGTAGATCATTTCATTTTGATTCGTAGATATGGCATTAAAACGAACGTTAAATGGTAAGTCCCGGCAAAAATAATCCAATTGAGGTCTGAACACGCGTTCTGCATCCGAATGTGCATGAATAATCAGTTCGGATGTGCGTCCCAATATACCTAAGGTGGAGATCAGTCCTATCAATCCGAAGCAGTGGTCTCCATGTAAATGCGAAATGAAAAGATGTTGTAATCTGGTAAATTTTATTTTGTTTCTTCTGTATTGTAATTGAGCTCCCTCTCCGCAGTCTATCATAAAAAGACGTTCTCTGTGATTTAGAATCTGAGAACTTGGGTAGTGGCGAGTTGTAGGCATGGCTGATCCGCATCCTAAAATAGTTAGTTCGAAGTTTTCCATAATATATAATTAGGATTTAATTATTCCAAAAACGTTTCGGAAAGAGTTCGGATGCCGGTTTCCGCCGTTTGTGTAAACAAATATATAAATTCTGGCCGAGAAAATATCGAATTTTATTCAGAGTTTTTGTAAAGACTTGAAAAACTTATTTTTGACAATTAGAGTTATTTGCCTCTGGTTGGTTAATATCGTTTTCAGTCTCTTTCCTGCATTCGATTGTTGCATTGCGATGATACCCATGTCGAGTATAGGATTCTATAAAGATAAGTTCTTTAGTTTTTTATATTCGTTGATGATATTTGAAAAACAGTTTTTAGGCTATAAAAAAACAGGCTATCCTTAATGATAGCCTGTTTTTTATAACTTGATTTCGGATTATTTCTTTTCCGATTCCAATTTTTCTTTCAATGCAGCAAGCTCTTCAATATCACCCAAAGTAGTTTTCTCTACATTGTTGTTGATAGCTGCAGTTTCATTTTCTGCTTTGGCTGCTTTCTTAGCAGCTTTCTTGGCTGCAGATTCTTTTTTAGCTTCTGCCTTAGCTTCGTCTTCGAAAATGCGGCTGTGAGACAAAATGATACGTTTAGCATCTTTATTGAATTCGATTACTTTGAAAGGTAATTTTTCTTCCAGTTGAGCTTGAGTACCATCTTCTTTTACCAAATGTTTCGGAGTTGCAAATCCTTCGACACCATAAGGTAATGCGATAACAGCACCTTTGTCGAGCATTTCGATAATTGTTCCTTCATGAACCGAATCGACAGTAAATACTGTTTCGAATACATCCCAAGGATTTTCTTCGAGTTGTTTGTGACCAAGGCTTAAGCGACGGTTTTCTTTGTCGATTTCCAAAACTTGAACTTCGATTTCTGCACCGATCTGAGTAAATTCTGACGGATGTTTGATTTTCTTAGTCCAAGACAGATCTGAGATATGGATCAGACCGTCAACACCTTCTTCGATTTCAACAAATACACCGAAGTTAGTGAAGTTACGAACTTTAGCCATGTGGCGAGAACCTACGGCATATTTAGCTTCGATATTTTCCCATGGATCTGGTTTCAATTGTTTGATACCTAAAGACATTTTACGTTCTTCACGATCCAAAGTCAAAATAACGGCTTCTACTTCATCTCCTACTTTCATGAAGTCTTGTGCGCTGCGTAAATGTTGTGACCAAGACATTTCAGAAACATGGATCAAACCTTCGACACCCGGAGCAATTTCGATAAATGCACCATAGTCTGCCATAACCACTACTTTGCCCTTTACTTTGTCTCCAACTTTCAGTTCAGAACTCAAAGCATCCCAAGGATGAGGAGTAAGTTGTTTCAGACCGAGAGCGATGCGTTTCTTTTCATCATCGAAATCAAGGATTACGACATTCAATTTTTGATCGAGTGAAACGACCTCTTCAGGATGGCTGACACGCCCCCAGCTAAGATCTGTGATGTGAATCAAACCGTCTACGCCACCCAAGTCGATGAATACACCGTAAGAAGTGATATTCTTAACAGTTCCTTCAAGTACTTGTCCTTTTTCGAGTTTGGCGATAATATCTTTTTTCTGTTGTTCCAGTTCTGCTTCGATGAGAGCTTTGTGAGAAACAACGACATTCTTGAATTCTTGGTTAATTTTTACCACCTTGAATTCCATAGTTTTACCTACGAATACATCGTAATCGCGAATCGGTTTAACGTCGATTTGAGAACCCGGCAAGAAGGCTTCGATGCCGAATACATCAACGATCATACCGCCTTTGGTACGGCATTTGATAAACCCTTTAATGATTTCATCGTTTTCAAGAGCCGAGTTAACACGATCCCAAGAACGGGTAGCACGCGCTTTTTTGTGAGAAAGCACCAATTGGCCTTTTTTATCTTCCTGACTTTCAATATACACTTCGACAGTGTCTCCGACTTTTAAATCAGGGTTGTAACGGAATTCGTTCATCGAAATAACGCCGTCCGATTTGTAACCGATGTTTACGACAACTTCTCTTTTGTTCATAGAGATAACCGTTCCTTCGGTTACTTCTTTGTCTTTTACAGTGTTAAGAGATTGATCATAAGTGTTGATCAATTCTTCACGGCTTTTTTCACCTAACACTTCGCCTTTTTCGTAGGCATCCCAATCGAAATTTTCAACGGGTGAGTTTTTTAATTCTTGATCCATTTGTTTAAATAATTGATTTTCTTGTTAATAAGTTAGACATTATATGGTCTCAAAATCGGGGCAAAGGTAGTGATTTATTTTGATATACAAAGAGTCCTGACCCCCTTTTTTGATTGTAAATAAAATATTTTCATAAAATTCAAACACTTCTTGATGATATTTTGGGCGGAAAATTTATACAGGATTTTAATTGTGTATTTTTTATCTCTTGTCGAATATATCAATCGAGTTAATGCGGAAATGCTTATTTACTATTCTTTTTTTAATTGGTTGGTAGCATATTCTTTCTTGTTAGTATTATTGGAAATTTGTGTAATAGGTATATTATCATAATGTTTAGATCTCATAATTTGTGTTTTATATATTTATTAACATTTCTGAAGATTGAATGATCGTGTTCTATTTTTAAGATAAAAATTTAATTCTTTAAAAAGGAATAGAAAGTATAGTTCTTTGAAATACGTTGTTTTTATCTTTTGAATTTACCGTATAATAGAATAGTGAAATTGCTTATTTAGAATTTATATAAATAGTAAATCTTTTAGGGAAACGTTAACAATGTTTTATATTATAATATTTGTAATCAAAACATCTACATTTGCTTCGATTTTTTAGAAAAATAGGTATTAATCAATAAAAGAAGAGTAATATGAAAGATTTACGACTCACGTTTTTTTTAAGTTTATTATTTTGTTTAGGTAATTTACGACTTTCGGCACAGGAGGCACAATCGCTGCCATTGAATATTACAAGTAATGATCAGCTTTTTTCCCGCTCTGAAAGTGGTACGGCTAAAGCATCTGTCTCGGGAACGAATCAGATTTCTTTTATAAAGGATGGTTCAAAAACGGGAGAGTCTTCGGCTGTTATTTGGATCGGTGATGTTCCCGGACGTTTGAAAATGACTGTGGGTAAAAATGGTTCTGTTTGCACAAGCCATACAAACTCACTGACAGTATATGCCTCGAGCGATAATATTTCTTATCGGCAGTTGGGTAGTTTTAATCATGAAAGCGGTACTGTGGATTTTGACCAACCATTGAATAAAGATGATCGTTACATACGTTTCTACTATGATGTGACTGCATCGGGTTGGTTTGGATTAAATTACTGTGCTCATGGCTGGATACCGACTATTACGATTACAGAGCCTATATCTTTCCCTTCTTCAGTGGTGACGGATACGATTACTGGAGGTGTATCGTTTACCGGAAAATTTACAGTGAATTACTCCAACCCTTCGGGTGATTTAATATTGATTTCTTCTGATCCGAATATTGTTCTTCAGACCACTCGAATTAATGGAGTTTCTGGGCAAGAAGGTAGTCAAGAAATATCATATATATACAATCCTTCGGTAACTGGAGCAAAACATGCGGATATTACGGTGACAGATGAGGGAAATAATACGTATTCGAAAGTATTGGGATTGGACATTGTCACCGTTCTTCCTGAAGCTCCTTCTGTGGAAGCAGCTGATAATATTGATTTGACTTCGTTTCGAGTAGCATGGCAACCGGTAACAAATGCTTCTTCATATTTGTTGACGGTAACGGATGCCGATGGTGATATAGTAGGGGAGTATAATGATTTTGTTGTTACTGAGGCGACATCGGTCGACATTACAGGGTTAGTACCCGGTACATTATATAAATATTCGGTGAAAACAAAAATTGAAGATTTTGTATCTGAGGCTTCTTTGGTAAAAGAAGTAACGACATTGAAACCTGTGATTGCTCCCCTTGTTATAGAGACTTTTGAATCGGTTGCAGGTATATCGTCATTGCAAACCTTAACAGTTGGTGCGACCGATTTGTATGGTGATATTTCAGTGGTTATATCGGGAGATGACGCTGCATTATTTACTTTGGGAGAGGGAGAAGAAACTATTGGTAAGGATGCTGATTCTAAGCAGTTACATATAACTTATACACCGGTGAAGCCGGGAACTCATACGGCTAAGTTAACTTTAGTGTCGGAGTATGCCGAGCCGGTAACAGTGGTGTTGAACGGTACGGCGACATTGCCTGCCCCTACAGGATTGATTACAACGCAAGTTACACCTGACGGTTTTTTCGCTAATTGGGATGCTGTTATGGGTGCTACTGTGTATGAACTTACTGTTGTGACTGTAGAAGGAAAACCTGTTGACGGATATGTTGCTAAAGAAGTGGATGCTGGTACAGTTTGTCAAATAACCGGTTTGAGTCCTGCTACGGCGTATATTTTTAAGATAGTAGCCAAGTATGGAGAGCTTGTTTCGCCGGAAGCTGTTTCGGAAATGATAACAACATCTGTAGTTCCGGTTATTGAGACGCCTGTTATTCCAAAATTTACAACAGAAGTTTCTGTCGTTGCTGAACAGCAAATAACGATTTCAGCTACAGATCTATATGATGATATTACAGTTTCTATAACGGGTGCGGATGCTGATAAGTTCGATACAGATGTGCTAATTTTGGATAAGTCGGGTCTTATGCAAATTACGATAACTTATGAGTCTGAAGAGGTAGGAGAGCATGAGGCGGTTCTTTCGTTGACTTCGGATTATGCCCAGTCGGTGAATGTAGCATTGAACGGGACATCTTCGCTGGCAAAACCTGTTATTGCTGTCGGTGATGTGTGTGAAGGTAAAATTCCAGTAAGTTGGAATGTCGTTGCCGGAGCTGCTGAGTATCACGTAACTTTATATAAAGGAGATGTTCTGGTGGATGGGTATGATGATATTGTGACGGATGAAACGAATTTTACGTTTATGGATTTGACCGGTTCTACTCAATATTTTGTAGTTATAACCGCCACTTCAGGAGATTATTTTACAGCTTCGGAAAAGATTGCTGTAATGACGCTTCCGACCGGATTAAGTACAGCTTCAGCCGAGGTCGTGACCGTATATCCTAATCCGGTTGTTTCAAATATCTGTATTAAGGGTATAGTAGCCAAAGAAGCAAAAATATATTCGGTGAACGGACAACTTCTCATGTCTGTCTTCCCTGTAGATAATAAAATAGATGTTTCGTCTCTTGTTCAAGGTGTATATTCGATTTTGATTAAGTCAGATACAGATATTGTCCGCTTACAATTTATCAAAAAATGATTTTTAATTGATTTTATATGAGTAATGAAATGGACACCGAAAGTTTTTTATCCAACTTTCAGTGTCCATTTCAAAAACAGAAAGCATTCTCAAAAAATATTAAACTCGATCCGTGCAAAATTTAGACAGGCTTTAATACCAGTGTTGTTTTTTTATGTACCACCACACTCCAATAACGATAATCCCCATTAATCCCCATGCCATTAGGTATCCATATTGCCATTCCAGTTCCGGCATTGACTTAAAGTTCATACCCCAAACGCCCACAACAAAAGTTAAAGGGATAAATATCGTTGTGACTACAGTCAGCCGTTTCATGATTTCATTCATTTTTAAATCATTGTTCGAGAAATATAGATCCAGTAAAGAAGCCTGAGTTTCTCTACATATTTCTATAGATTGTATAATGAATAACATCCGGTCTTCAAGATCATTAAAATATATCATGTCTTCGTCACAAATGAGTTTGTTCTCATTGTGTATCAGTTTATTAAAATCATCTTTTAAGGGGAGTATAGATTTTTTCAGTTGTAGGTAATCTCTTCGGTTCGCCTGTATTCGGTTGCCGAAATCATCACGAGGGTTTCCTGTAATGATTTCGTCTTCCATTGTGCCCAAAACATCTTCGAGGGTTGCAATAATGTCTAAATAATTGCTGAATACGTTATTTATCAATAAACAAAATAGGTAGTCTGTCGGGCGGTTGCGTACACGGGCAGTATTTTGAGTGATAGCTTTTTCTATATTATCGAAGAGCGGAAGATCTGATTCCTGAAAAGAAAATACGTATTCTTTACCCATAATTATACAAATATGTTCTTGCTGCAATTCTTTGTTTTCAGAGTAATAGAATGTATTTAGGATAAGGAATGTTTTATCTTCATAGGTCTCGATCTTCGCAATGTGTTGGCTGGTAAGTATATCTTGTATATCCGTAAAATGTAGCCCTAATGTTTTGCCTATGAGTGCAACAGTATGAGTGTCGGACAATCCGGAAATATGTATCCAATTCTTTTTACCGTTTTGGATGAGAGCCGGTAACTTTTCCGGAGATGTGAAAGAATGTTGGATATAATTATCGGCATCATATTGTGTAAGATAAATGTGCATTTCTCCTTTGCGATCTCCGGTATATATATATTCGTCTGTCAGCAGATTGTTTTTTATGTGCCGGTGTTTTTTCCGAAGGTTTGAGGCTTGTTTGTGCATGATTTCCTTTTTATGAGTCTTGTCTACAAAGTTAATAAACAAAAAGATAAAAAGATAGATATTTTCGTCACTTTATAATAAGAATATGTTGGATAGCCGATTTTTATTCCCCACTAAAAGCTTTATCGAAAAACAAAAATATAAGGTTAATACCATTTTAAGCGATCATAAGAGTTTCCGCTCTTATCCCATTTTAAATCACTTAATAATGAAGACTTCACGCTGATATGGAAATTATAGGATTTGTAAGGACCCACCGGAATAAAGTTTGCACTCATAGTCCAGCAGTGCATATCACGGGTAATGCCACAGTTCATATATGCTATTTTTTTTGCGTCGAAGTCATAACTTGCCGAGAAATTGAATGACCAATTCTTTGTGGGTTGAATGCGTCCTGAAAAGCTGAGATTTTGTGTGATCTTTCCGTTATATTCCATTTTCTTTTTATTGAAAGTGCCATATCCGTAATTGATCGAATAGTTAACCGATAGGCTCCAGGGAACATTCCATACCATATATCCGTCTTTCATTTCTAATCCGGAGTCTTCTGTTTTTTCTTGACTTTCGTTTTCTCTGTTTTCAGTGTTTTCTGTATTATTATCAATCGGAGTTTCGTTAGTCGAAGTTTCTGTCTCTTTAGTATTGTTTTTCGATTTTTTCTTAAATGTATCGTTACTGAATGTATAAGAGAAAGAAGTTCCTGTACTTGATAGTCTGCCTAATCCTTTTCCAGCTTTCCATCGTGGAATATTTACACGTACAGGATTGCCGTATTCATTCAGTTGATAAGTATAAGTATCAAAAACGGCAGAAGCTTGCAGATTGAAATTTTTAGTTAGTTTGATTAATATCGAAGTATTGATATTACTCCAATTCATAGAGTCGGCAGCCATGTTATAGCTGATCCCTGCGGTGAGATTTTCGATAAGACTGATTTTTCGCACTCCGGTTGTATCCCGATCTGAGTTGACTTTCATTTCCAAATTATTGGAAACATTGAAAGATACTGTACCCTGTTTTCCTTGAGGCGCAGTTCCGAATATACCGTGAGAGAATGGAGAATATTTTACATCTACCCGTTTCCCGTTCTCAATTTTTGAATATGTTTGCCAGAATCCGTATCGGGAACTACCGAAATCAGGTGCGGCACTAAAACTGACACTGGGAGTGAATACGTGCCGGATCATTTGTATTTTTTTCCCTCCGAAAAAGGGTAGAGGTCGGTAGAATCCATATAACTTAGTTTGGGCACTGACGCTGAAACTATAGTTAAAAACGTTATAAAAACCGTATGTAGTGTCTCTTACAACGGCTGCGGACTGGGGATCCCATTGTTGCATGATGCGGTTGGTGTACATTCGGTCGGTGAAGTTGAACGACGGAGATATATTGAGATATTTAAATAAGCTGAATGTTGCCGATACGGGAATCGTGTGTTGCATGCCGTTGCGCCAGTCTTTAATCAAGCTTGACTTGAAAAACAGATTTTGTTTTGTTTCTATAGAGTTTCGGAATAGACCGGTGTAATTTAAACTGATTTTCTCATACCATTTTTCTTTGCCTACCGGATTTTTTCGTTTGAACGGATATACCCGACTCATATTGAGGGTAAAGTCCGGAAATGATACGTTCAAAGTGGAATCTTTACTTCGTTGTGTGATGTTGGCTGTTGCCGATATACTAAAAGGGGTATTCGGAAAATTATAGGTCATGTTCACTGTCGAACTTTTGGTGTTTTCCGTAAAAGAAGTTGCGTTATAATAGCTGTTCAGATTGTTTCGGTCATATCCACTTGTCGTAAAATTGACACTGGCAGAGAAACTCATATTCGGATTTGCTTTTGCATCTTGGGAGTGTGACCATATTAATCGGAAATTTGTCTGTTTTTGATAATCGGGCATTCCTTTGTCTCCGAGTATAGTCACCAGGTATCCCATATTGAAATTCCCAGAAAACTTATATCTTTTCACGTAGTTAGACATGGCATTCAATCCCCACGACCCTTTTGTATAAATTTCACCTGTGAGAGCTAAATCGATATAATCGTTGATCGCAAAGTAATAACCGCCGTCTCTTAAATAAAATCCGCGAGCCATTTCATCCCCGAATGTCGGCATAATGATTCCTGATGAATATTTTTCTGTGAAAGGGAAAAAGCCGAAAGGAATTGCTAACGGAAGAGGTACTCCTGCCAGAACCAAGTAGGCAGGACCTGTAACGATATTTTTCTTCGGACGCATTTTAGCCTTGGTCAGTTGGAGATAAAAGTGCGGACATTCATGGTCATCGCATGTCGTATATTTCCCGTCTTTCAAGTAAAAATCCCCTTCTTTGTTCTTTTTCGTACTACCTCCTGTCAGGTAACCTTCTCCTTGTTGGGTAATGATATTGGTGATATATCCTTTTTGACTTTTAAAATTGTATTTCATTGTAGCAGATTCATATTCTCCGCTTTTATCTTTAAATATGGGATTCCCTACAATTTCGCCGGCGGTATCGGGACGTCCGATCGCGAACACCGTACTACTGTCCATATTCATTCGTATCTCGTCTGCATCGAGTTCTATATCTTGATAAGTAACAACCCCTTGTCCATACATATAAGCTTGATTGTTACTTAAAAATACGATAGAGTCGTTTGCCGTATATTTTACCACATCTTCCAGTGGTGATTTTTTGGGAGGAGGAGCTTGTACCGTATCGGTCATGACAGAGTCAACAAGAATAGAATCGACACTCTTCAATAATGAGTCGGGACGGATAAGAATAGAATCGGGTAAAGCGGGAAATGTATCGGAAATAGATTTTATTTTGTCGCTGTCTGCTGGTGTAACAGTGTCGGCAAAAGCGGGATTCGCTTGCCGTATATGGCTTTTCCTTTTAGGCTGGGCACTGAGATTGACCAGCAGTAAGGAGCAAAACAGGGTAAGGACTATTATATGAATCTTATTTCTCGATGACATTCACAAACCAATAGGTTATTGAGGTGCAAAAATACACAATTTACCCTAACATATCAGGTATTGAAGCCTATTTAATATATTTTAGAGGAGGAAAAGGTGATACCACCTCTCAAAACGGGCGACGGAAGCCTCTCCGTATTTACTCATACTTTTTCGTATTTGTTCTATACTTTTTTCTTTTAAAGGGTTTGATTTGGAGTAGAATTTGTCGGCAAAGCAGATCATTTGCTCTTCTATGCTTATCGGAAGCATATCTCGGTGAGGAATAGGAAGGTTTTGATTAATAATGTCTTCTAAAGAAAGTCCTGCTCCTGTGTGGCGTTCGCTGACTAAAGCATGACGAGGAAAACCTTCTTTTTTCAAGAGCTCGCTGCCTAATGTACCGTGACAGATATACGGTCGTGTGCCGTGGCATTCTATATCGGGGGCATCGGTAAGAAAGATTCCGATATCATGTAACATGGCTGCTTCGGAGATAAATTCTGTGTCTGCGTTCAATTCGGGGTGAGCATTTGCTATTTCGAGAGCCTTTTGTGTAACCAGACGACTGTGATCTACTAAAATATCATATAGTGCGGTTCCTTGTGTATAATATTTATCGATGATTGTAAAAGGATTCATTTCTATTGTATTTTGTGCAATAATACAAAAAAAATTTTAGAGCCAATCTAAATTTTCCAATAAGAAAATATTATCAGGTCATCTTTACGTTTTCTTCCAATCTATTTTTCTGTTTTCACTCGAAAGGAACTCTCGAATCTGGCCTAAGTAAAATTCAGACAGGCTCTTAGAATAAAGGCTTTGTTCTTTTATCCGTATTGAACAGAATTATAAAAATATTGATAGGGTTGAATGTTCGATTATTGGGCATCAAAATATTTTGTGATATTTATGACAGTAGGGAGTTGTTCCTTTGTTTTCATAATAGTCTTGATGATAATTTTCTGCCGGCCAGAATGTGGAGACCGGTAAAAGTCGCGTTGCGACTTTATATCCCATAATTGTGAGCTTATGTATATATTCTTCAGCGATTTCTTTTTGTTTTTGATCGGCATAGAAGATTACCGAAAGATATTGTGTACCTATATCAGGACCTTGACCATCGGTTTGGGTAAAATCGTGAGTCTCGAAAAAGAATTTTACCAGTGATTCATAACTGACAATTTCTGGATCATATTCTATTTCGACAGTTTCAAAATGTCCTGTTTTTTGAGAACAAACTTCTTTGTATGTCGGGTGTTTGCTAGATCCTCCCATAAAACCGACTGTGGTTTCTTTGACTCCTTTTAATTTTTGAAAATAGTATTCTGTCCCCCAAAAACATCCCGATGCAAAATAGGCTTTGGATATTTGCTCTGGTTTATCGGGCTTAAATTTTAAAGAAATCGAGTTCACACAATGTCTGGTCTCTTTGGGTGTCAAATGTTCGTTTAAGAATACATGTCCGAGATGACCTTTGCAATTGGCGCAAATAATTTCAGTTCGTTTTCCGTCGTTATCAGGTTTCCGGATAACGGCGTTAGGGATTTCGTCATCAAAAGCCGGCCAGCCGCATCCCGAATCGAATTTATCAGAAGATCGGTACAATGGAGCGTCACATTGTTTACATAGGTATATCCCTTTTTTATAGAAGTTGTTATATTCGCCGCTAAAAGGGGCTTCTGTTCCTTTTTTCAGCATGACATATTCTTCTTCTGGAGTGAGTTTATTAAGATTCATATTATTTTGTTTTTTATGCTGTGCCCATATAGTGATAGCTAATGTAATAGCGAGTCCTGTCAGCAGAAATGTTTTCATAATGTCATTTTTAGGAAATAGTTCCTTATTTATAACTCTTTAAGATGTGTTTTTGTTCGATATTTCATTTTATATATAAAAATAAAAACCCGGAACGAACAGCATTAAGGACATTCCGGGTTTTTGTATTATTTAATTAATCTGAATATTATTCGACGATAGTTACCCAACCATATTTGTCCGGTTCATCTCCATATTGTATGGCCCGGAGTTTATTGTATAATTGGGTGCATATTTTACCCGGTTTTCCGTCTTTAGAAATAATATATGACCGATTTTTTTCAGGATCGTCGATACGTTGTATCGGACTGATAACTGCAGCAGTACCGCAAGCTCCCGCTTCTTCGAAAGTATCTAATTCTTCTTCCGGAATTTGACGGCGTTCGACGGTCAAGCCCATTTCTTCTGCCAATGTCATTAGGCTTTTATTGGTAATAGACGGTAGGATAGAAGTAGATAACGGAGTTACGTACGTATTGTTTTTAATCCCGAAAAAATTAGCAGCACCACACTCGTCGATATATTTTTTTTCTTTTGCATCTAAATAAAATTCGCAGGAATATCCCATGTCGTGTGCCATTTTATTGGCCCGTAAACTGGCAGCATAATTTCCTCCGACTTTATAAACTCCTGTACCTAATGGTGCTGAGCGATCATATTGACGGATAATGACGTAAGGATTAGTTGAAAATCCACCTTTAAAGTATGGCCCTACCGGTGTGACAAATACGATGAACATATATTCGCTTGCCGGATGTACACCTACTTGTGCACCTGTTCCGATTAATAATGGTCTGATGTAAAGAGACGCTCCGCTTTCATAAGGCGGAACGAACCGTTCATTCAGTTTTATGACTTTAAGGATAGCGTCACGGAATTTTTCCGTAGATAGTTCAGGCATTAAAATTCCTCTGCAAGTACTTTGCAGCCGTGCCGCATTTTCATCAAGACGAAATACTCGTATTTTCTCGTCTTTTCCGCGAAAAGCTTTTAATCCTTCAAAAGCTTCTTGTCCATAATGCAGGCAAGTGGCTGCCATGTGCATATTGATATATTCGCTGCTACTTATTTCAAGTTCGCCCCAACTTCCGTTCCGGTAATTGTACCGTACATTGTAATCGGTCGGCATGTAACCGAATGATAAATTAGCCCAATCGATAGTTTTCATTTTTATTATTGTTTTTCGATATTTACATGTAAGATTTACAAAGTTACAATTTTTATAAATATTGTAACTGTTTTTTGTCCGAAATATTGAACATTATTCCGGTTTAAAAGAAAAAAAAGAAAATTTATGACAGGTTGTTATTGTTATGAGGTAAGAATGTCCCGCAATTTTTACAATAAGAAGCATCTGCCTCATGCTTATTCTCTCCGCAATTAGGACAAGTAATGTTCTTTTTTCGTAAAGGTTTGATCAATTCTGAAGAAATAATACCGGTAGGAACGGCCAGTATCGAGTATCCGAGTAACATGACGATGACTGAAATTGTCTGACCTAAGAATGTGATAGGCGTTATATCTCCGTATCCTACGGTCGTGATAGTGACGACTGCCCAATATATGCTTTTGGGAATGTTGGAGAAAGAAGGATTTACACTTCCTTCGACCAAATACATCAAAGCTCCTAATATCGTTACGAGAATCATGATGAAGTAGGTAAATATCATGATCTTTTTTACGCTTCTTCGTAAAGAATCGACCAAATGGTTGCCTTCTTTTAAAAAATGCGTTAGTTTTAGTATTCTGAAGATACGAAGAAGACGTAAGGCACGAATAACGATAAGATAGTGAGTACTACTGTACAGGATACCGATGAAGAACGGTAAAATAGATAAGAGGTCAATGATTCCATAAACTGAAAAAATATATTTTTTTCGATTCGGACTGCAGTAAATACGGGTTGCATATTCGATAGTAAACAGTATGGTTATAATCCACTCGCAGATACGGAATGGGAGTGCGTATCGAGCGTTGAATGCGACTACACTTTCTATTGCTGCCAATATAACGCTGAGAAGGATTACGTTCAGTAAGATGATATCGAATCTCTTTCCTTCTTCCGTATCGGTTTTGAATATGATGGTGTATAGTTTCTTTTTTAATTCTTTACGTTTTTGCAGATCCATGATCATGTCATTCCGATTAAAAGTTTCTTATCTCCTATGTGAATCCTATAAAGATAGTCTTGATGCGGATTGAACAAGTTGCTGCAGTATAACAGATCAAGTGTTGTATAAGTTTTGCTTAATCGTTTTCTTCGTAATCGTCAAAATCAAAATCAAAGTCGAATCCGTCATCAAAAAAATCTCCTTCGGTAAACTTTTTCAGTTCCCTTCCTTCTCGTTTTGTCGGTCTTCCCAGTCCTTTGCTCCGATTTATGAATCCGCTGATACGGTTCATTTCCAGTATATCGTATTGTTCTTGCGGTGTAACGTTTTCAAGGTATTCCGGGACAAGTTTTGCTCCCATCCTCTTTTCGGTCAGAGCCAATACTTTAAAAGAGTAAGTGACAGGAGGTTTCCGTACTTGGATGATTTCACCTGCTTTTATTGTACGGGATGGTTTTACCGAGACGTTTCCGATAGAGACTCGCCCTTTCTTACAAGCTTCGGTTGCAATTGTACGTGTTTTGAAAATGCGTGTAGCCCACATCCATTTGTCTATTCGAACTTCATTTTCTTTTTCCATGACAATTTTACTTATTGTTGAATTGTGTCATGGTCAGTTGTATGCCTGCCAGACAGAAACTTTTTATGATCTCTCCTGCACGTTCGAGACGGGCGGGTAATTCTTTTTCTTGTTCTTCGGGGAAGCTTCCTAATACGTAGTTGACTTGTTGTCCTTTAGAAAAATCATTCCCGATTCCGAATCGAAGTCGGGCGTAATTGTCACTCCCTAATATTTGTTGAATATGTTTCAGACCGTTATGACCGGCATCGCTACCTCGGGGCTTTAAACGCAGACTACCGAAGGGTAATGCTAAATCATCCACTATTACCAATAAATTTTCTACCGGAATGTTTTCTTTTTGCAGCCAATAACGTACGGCATTTCCGCTCAAATTCATATACGTAGACGGCTTTAACAAGATTAATGTGCGTCCTTTGATTTTTAATTCGCAGATTTCGCCATACCTTTTGTCTGTAAAAACGAGATTGGACGCTTTAGCTAAAGCGTCCAATACTCTGAATCCTATGTTGTGACGGGTATTTTCATATTCTGGTCCGATATTACCCAATCCCACAATCAAATATTTCATTTAAGCAATATTATTATTTACCGCTTTTTGCTTGCAAACCGCGAGCTGCTCTTGTTAGTTTAACAGCACAAACAACTGCATTTTTAGCATTCATCAATTCAAGACCTTCGAAGTGAAGTTCTCCTACCTGTATAGTTTTGCCTAAACCTAAATTATCGATGTTGATAACCAACTTTTCAGGAATCTGAGAATAGATAGCTTTTACTTTCAATTTTCTCATTTCGAGGCTCAATTTACCACCGGCTTTAACACCTTCTGAATGTCCTTCAAGAGCCACGGGAACTTCCATAATAATGGGTTTTTGTTCATTAACTTCAAGAAAATCCATGTGAAGGATTGCATCGGTTACCGGATGGAATTGAATATCTTTTATAACGGCTTTGGTTTTTTTGTCACCGATAGTCAGATCGATAGCGAAAATTTCGGGAGTATAAACTAATTTTCGTACAGATTCTGTAGATACAGTGAAATCCGTTACGATCAAAGCTTGATTGTTTGCAATTTCTACTACTTTTTCACCAGCTTTAAGAGCATTATCATAAGGCAGGGTTACAAGTTGTCCGCCGTTTAAAACAGCAGGGATAAGATTTTGTTTACGTAAAGCTTTTACTGCTTTCTTTCCCAAATCGGTTCTGGGAGTTCCTTCTAATTGAAATGTTTTCATTGTTTTAATTTTTTTGTGTTACTCAAAATTAAGATAATCAGCTTCTTAATTTCCCATCGCACGGAATACTCAAAAAGCGCGACAAAGGTAAGACTTATTTTTGTGTTATCCAAAAAGTTTGTATTGAAATAATGTGTCTTGTTTAATACACTTTGTTTATCTGTTTTTTTGTTCCAAAAAATAAAGTTTGGTCGTAAGGTTTAGAGATTTTGATAAAATCTTTTGGTAAAAATCCGTTATATTTGCAATTCATCTTAAACTTAACTTAAAACATGAAAGGGAAAATTTTAGTTACAGGTGGTGCCGGGTATATCGGTTCGCATACTACGGTAGAATTGCAGAATGCCGGTTATGAAGTGGTTATCGTAGATAATCTTTCTAATTCAAGTGAAAGCGTAATCGACGGTATTGAGAAAATTTCGGGTGTGCGTCCTGTTTTCATGAAATTGGATTGCAATGATAAGGCCGGCATGGAAAAGCTTTTCGAGGAGCAGAAGAATATAAAAGGTATTATTCATTTTGCAGCCAGTAAGGCTGTCGGTGAATCGGTACAGAAACCGTTGTTGTATTATCGTAATAATATCGATTCTTTGCTTACGCTCATGGAGCTGATGCCTCGATATGGAGTTGATGCTTTGGTTTTTTCCTCTTCATGTACCGTGTACGGTCAGCCGGATGTGCTTCCGGTTGATGAAAATGCACCTATAAAACCGGCAATGTCTCCTTATGGGAATACAAAACAAATAAATGAAGAAATAATTCGTGATACGATTTATTCGGGTGTCCCTTATAAAGCCATTATATTGCGTTATTTTAATCCGATAGGAGCTCATCCTACTGCAGAGATTGGCGAATTGCCGAATGGAGTGCCCCAGAATCTTATTCCTTTTGTTACCCAGACAGCTATGGGGATTCGAGAACAATTGAGTGTGTTCGGTGATGATTACAATACACCTGACGGTTCTTGTATTCGTGATTATATAAATGTTGTCGATTTGGCGAAAGCGCATGTCGTAGCTGTGGATCGTATGCTTACCGGAAAATCTCTTGAGAATGTAGAAACATTCAATTTGGGTACAGGTCGGGGACTTTCTGTATTGGAGCTGATAAAGACTTTCGAGAAGGTGACAGGGCAAAAGTTGAATTATAAGATTGTCGGTCGTCGAGAAGGTGATATTGAACAAGTGTGGGCTAATCCTGAAAAGGCGAATAACGTGCTGGGATGGAAAGCGGAAGAGTCTATCGAGGATACGTTAGCTTCTGCGTGGAAATGGCAATTGCGTTTGCGTGAAAAAGGAATTATGTAAAAATAAGGTTTTGATAGAAACCGGGAATTATATATAAAAATGTGACGGAAATCTTTCTTTAAAGATCCGTCACATTTCGCATTTGTTTAACCGATCTTATTATTCTTTTATCAGTCGGATTGCCTTTCGGTCTGTGTTGCTAGTAAGTGAACAAATATATATGCCGTTATTCAACCCTTCCAGATTAATTTGTTGTTGATGTTGTCCGGCTGGTAGAGAATCTTTTCTGTAGCTATTGAGTTTTTTCCCGTCAATAGAAAAAATATCGATAAGAACATCTGAACATTCGGTTGTAACATAATTGAGTGTGGTTGTACCTGAAGTTTTCGAGGGATAGCAGAATATGTTATTCTCGATGATAGAAGTCGTTATTCCGTCGGTACTTTCTTCTGTAACCACTCCGCTTATCGTAACTCCGTATAGACAGATAGATTTACTGTCTCCTCCATTGTTCAACCAAGGGTAGATTCTGATATATAAAGATTCTTCACTTTTTACTTCAATAATGTTTTTGTGAGAGATCGGATACATAGTATTGCTTGTATTATTTTGTCTGTCTGCAATCATCACGGCATCATCGCCGAAAAGTTCGTTTTTACAATAATATACTTTGAATCGTATCCCATTGCTCCCAGATCCTCCTACATATAATCCGATAGAATCGACATTAAAAACACTTCCTTTAGTCGCTTTAACTCCGAATTGAATGTAGCGGTCATGTACGATGTCTATTTCTCCAGCAGGCCACGTTCTTCCTTCGATAATATTACGTTGAGTTTTTGTTTCTCCATCGATGCGATTATCTTCCCATATTGTTGTGCTTCCCGGTTTTGCATACCTATCGGTAAACATGTTTTTTAATGTTTCAGGTAATACTGTAATAGGTCCTTCGGATATACTGTTTTCGTTTTTTGATAATTCCCAAAATGCTTTTGCTTTGATACCTCCTTCGAAAGAGACACATTCACCTTTTAAGGCGATGAATTTCGTGTTCTTTCCGTTACTTACTGTAATATTTCCTGTTGAGATACCTGTATCTTCAGGTGCATATTTTACAAAAAATGGAGTAATGCTGAGGTTGCCATTTTCATAGGGTATGGTTATCTGCTGAGTATAGTTGCCGTCTTGCTCTTTTGATATACTGAATTCTGAGGGAACGGTTATTGTTACATTCCCGTTTACCGGATCTAAATCGATTCCACTTACCGAAAAGGAATGAATATTGACGGTGTTAGCATAGCATTTTCCAAAATTATATTCAGGACTACTTAATATTAATTCGGGATCTGCATTCAGATATTCTGTCAGAATATTTTGTTTTATTAATTCTTGTACTGCTAAACGAGCATATAAAGTAGCTCCGTATTCTCCTAAATGTGTACCGTCTCCTACGTTGTAAATGAGTTCTGTCGATTTAGTTTTTCCGTATTCTTCACAAACTTTTTTGGTAAGAGCTGTATGATCGACCAAAAGACAATTCGTGTTTTCTGCAACCTTTTTCATGGCTGCGACATAGTCGAGTTCTTTTCCGTCCGAACCCATACCGAGATTATGGGCTCCTCGTGCTGTAATTGTTTTTCCGTCACTTTCAAAATAGTTGCGTACAATAGGGGTGAATAATATCGGAATAGCATTTAGCTCTCTTACCTCCGTTACATATTTAGTCAGATATTCCGTGTAACTTTTCCATGGATTGGTTCCTATTTCACCTTCTTCTCCTCCATCTTTTTCATCGTTATGTCCGAATTGAATAATAACATAATCTCCTTCTTTGATCTGAGGTTTCACGGTTGCCCAAAAACGATAATTATTGTTGTCGTCTTTGGCTTCATAAAAAGATTTGGAACTAGTTCCGCTTTTAGATCTGTTATTTACTGTTGCACCGTTTGTTACAAACTGCTGTAACATTTGTGCCCATCCTCTTTGTCCGTTCGGATTACTTTCCGTATCCTCTGGTTTGCTCTCCATCGTAGAATCTCCGATGGTATGAATTGTAATTTCTTTAGGGAATGCAGACATGCAACAAAATAATAAACTTAATAGTAGATAAGTTGAGTTTTTCATAAATGTTAGAATTATAATTATATGCAAAAATAAGTTTCGTCTCTTTATTGAAATGTGGAATATTTGACGCTTTTGGTAGATATTACCGATAGTTATAATAATATATGGCTTAGTTTGTGATCTATTTGAATTTAAATTTTACATGGATGTTTTTTTTGAGGACTGTTTTCAAAAGTGTTTTACTGTTCCTTTATACGATGTGCAGAAACGTGAAAACAAGACCGAAAAGAGCCTTAACAGATCGTATATATTTATCGAGAAATTTAAACGGGTTTTAGATGAACACTGAATTTATTTTGTAAATAATTGTTATTCTCTAATCTTTTTATTAAATTTGAAAATCAAGAGTTTGTTTAAATTTTGTTCAGATCTTTTTGGAAGATGTTTTTCTATTCCTAGTTAAGGGGGGCTGTGTGATATATTAAAGCGGGAGAATAGTCCGAAAAGAAATTCACAAAGTCTATATATAATGATGAAAAAATAAACAGGCTCTAAGTAGATTGAATTAAGGAAAGGAGGGTATTATGTCCATATTACTGAAAAATCTGTTTTGGGTGTGTTTTTTTCTTTTTGTTCCGCTATCTTTATTTCCTTTTCCGGAATTAGAGTTGGTAGAATATCGGTCTGGCATAATCAAAGGTGAAGATGTTATTGTCCTTCCTCAGTTTCCGGGAGGAGAGGAAGCTATGAAAAAATATTTGGTTATTGATGTATTGATGCCTGAAGGAAATACACCTGAATGGCTGGTCGACCGTATTCTTTATTCGATAGTGGTGACTGCTTCCGGAGAAATTTCCGATGTAAAATTGAAAACCCCGATATCTAAGTTGAAAGGACATATTTCTAAGGAAATTTTGGATAAAGCATATTGGTTGGTTAAAAACATGCCAAAATGGATTCCCGGTACACGCAATGGACTTCCGGAAGATATGGATTATATAGTTTGTGTAAAAATAAACCCGGTTTATCAAAAAGATAAAAAATAAGGATGTGAGTTTCATTTACTGAGATTCTGTCTGAATTTATGAGGACGGTAGCAAGTTGTCTGACGAGTGAAAACGCAAAGATGACCTGATTGTGTTTTTTTATTGGAAAATTTAGATAGGCTCTAAGTTGTATATAAAGGATAAATTTCGTATCGATTATTTTTTCTGAAAATAATTTTAGAATTATTCTAATATTAGAAATATTCTAATTATATTTGTACCGCAGTTTAAAAACAAGTATTGTTGATGAGGGTAAATGAAATCATAGAATTATTTCAATCAAAAGGGGTAAAGGCGACACCTCAGCGTATATCTGTGTATGAAGCTTTGTTATCTCTTAAGCATCCTTCTGCAGAAGCAGTGCTTGAGAGGGTAAGAAGTATCTTACCGACTGTAACTGTCGCTACGGTTTATAATACGTTAGATTGTTTTGCAAAAGCTGGAGTGATAGAAAGAGTATTGACTGTTGATAATAAAATGTATTTCGATACGAATCTAAGCCGGCATTATCATTTATATAGTGAAGAAACTCATGAGATACAGGATTTTTATGATAATGAGTTGTCCGAATTGATTCGGACATTTATACAAAATAGAAAAATTCCCGGATTTGAGTTGAAGGATGTGAAAGTACAATTGATAGGAAATATAGAGAATTACTAATTAAATTAAAAACAAGATTATGGAAAAGAGTATTAAGGGAACAAAAACAGAACAGAATTTGTTAAAGTCATTTGCAGGAGAATCTCAGGCAAGAAGCCGATATACGTTCTTTGCAAGTGTGGCAAAAAAAGAAGGTTATGAACAAATTGCCGGAGTATTTATGGAAACGGCAGAACAGGAAAAGGAGCATGCAAAAAAATTCTTCAAATATCTTGAAGGGGGTATGGTCGAGATTACTGCATCTTATCCGGCCGGTGTTATTTCTACTACGGTTGAAAATCTGAAGGCAGCAGCTGACGGAGAAAATGAAGAATGGGCAGATTTATATCCTGAGTTCGCTCGAATTGCTGAAGAAGAAGGCTTTCCTGCTATTGCGGTAACATTTAAGATGGTTGCTAAAGTAGAAGCCGAACATGAAGCTCGTTATCGTAAATTGTTGGCAAGAGTAGAATCCGGAAAATTCTTTGAAGAAGATGAAGAAATAGAATGGCAATGCCGCAATTGCGGATATGTACATAAAGGCAAGAAAGCTCCGGAAAAATGTCCGGCATGTGCTCATCCGCAAGCTTATTTCGAGCGGAAAAAGAATAATTATTAATTATATAGAGTATGAAAGAAAAGGAAAAGATTCAATTAACTACTCAAGCAGGTGTCCCTGTTGCGGATAATCAGAATATTCTGACTGCTGGAGAGAGAGGTCCTGCTTTGTTGCAAAATGTCTGGTATATGGAGAAGTTGGGGCATTTTAACCGAGAACGTATTCCAGAACGGGTGGTACACGCAAAAGGCTCAGGAGCATATGGAAATTTAACCGTTACCGAGGATATAACCCGATATACGAAAGCAGCTCTATTTTCTGAGGTAGGTAAAAAAACAGATCTTTTCCTTCGCTTTTCTACTGTTGCCGGAGAACGAGGTGCGGCAGATACCGAACGGGATGTACGTGGATTTGCTGTTAAGTTTTATACGGAGGAAGGAAATTGGGATTTAGTAGGAAACAATACTCCAGTATTTTTTATCAGAGACCCGTTAAAATTTCCTGATTTTATTCATACACAGAAGAGAGATCCGAAAACTAATCTGCGTAGCAATACTGCCATGTGGGATTTTTGGAGCCTTTCTCCTGAAACTCTGCATCAGGTGATGATTTTGATGAGCGATCGGGGTATTCCTCAAGATTATCGTCACATGCATGGTTTCGGAAGCCATACTTATAGTTTTATTAATGCTGAAGGAGAGCGTTTTTGGGTGAAATTCCATTTTAAAAGTTTACAAGGCATTGCTAATTTCACCGATTCGGAGGCTGCGTCTATTGTTGCAAAGGATCGTGAATACTCACAGCGAGACCTATTTGAAAATATTGCGAAAGGAAATTTCCCCAAATGGCGTTTCTGCATTCAGATAATGACAGAAGATGAGGCTCGTAACCGAAAAGAAAATCCGTTTGATTTGACGAAAGTGTGGAGTCAAAAAGAGTATCCTTTGATCGATGTCGGAATTCTTGAGTTGAACCGGAATCCGGAAAACTATTTTGCAGAAGTTGAGCAAGCTGCATTCAATCCGGCAAGTGTCGTTCCGGGAATTTCGTTTTCTCCGGATAAGATGTTGCAAGGACGTTTGTTCGCTTATGCTGATGCGGCACGTTATCGTTTAGGAGTGAATTCGGATACGATACCGGTAAATAAGCCTATATGTCCTGTTCATAATTATCATCGTGACGGTTATATGCGAGTTGATGGAAATAATGGCGCTCAGGTTAATTATGAACCGAATAGTTTCGGAGGACCGACGGATGACGGGAAATTCAATGAACCTCCTTTGACTTTAGATGGAGATGCTTGGAATTATGATAACCGGAAGGATAAGGATTATTATTCTCAGCCCGGAGCATTATACAGGCTTGTGCCTGACGATGAAAAGTTGCGGATTCATTCTAATGTAGCGGCGGCTATGCAGGGAGTTCCAGAAGAGATACAGATACGGGCTGTAGCCCGTTTTTATCAAGCTGATGAAAATTGCGGCAAAGGTATAGCCGAACAGCTCGCTATTTGCCTTGATTCGGTTTTGGATGAAGTTAAACGGCAAAAAGAGTTAGGTTATTGATGATATAATTAAGAGTGTTTGCGATTAAGTCCGGACACTCTTTTTTCAATA
This sequence comes from Coprobacter fastidiosus, assembly GCF_030296935.1. NCBI lineage: Bacteria > Pseudomonadati > Bacteroidota > Bacteroidia > Bacteroidales > Barnesiellaceae > Coprobacter > Coprobacter fastidiosus. The sequence goes on from NZ_AP028032.1 coordinate 3,109,774, forward strand.
TTTTTTGAAATGGAGTTTTTAGAAGAGTATCATTTATTGGGATTGGTTATCGGGGTTTCTACATTTTTAATTATAGGTTTGTTTCATCCTATAGTAGTGAAAGTTGAATATTATTGGGGAACTCGTTATTGGTGGGTGTTTTTACTGTTGGGTATTTTAGGTGTGGCAGGTTCTTTGATAACAGATAATGTATTGTTCGCTGCTTTGCTCGGAGTTTTTTCTTTTTCATCGTTTTGGACTATAAAAGAAATATTTGAACAGGAAGAACGGGTACGGAAAGGATGGTTTCCTAAGAATCCGAATAGAGTGTATTCTTGGGATAATGAATCAAATAAAACGGAGTAATTGCCTTTTTATTATATTCCAAATATTCCTAAACCGATTATTTTTTTATAATTAACATCAGAAATTTTTTCAAGATGGCAAAAAAGATGTATCTTTAGGCACTAATTAAGGAATCTGTTCAAGGAGAGGAAAATATGAAAACTATAAAACTACTCATTTTTACGTTGTTGGTATCTTGGGCTGTAGTTCAGGTATCTGCTCGTCAGGAGTCTGTTTATGGGCAAGATTTTTTCCGGACGGCAGATAATTATATGCCTATGTCTGCTGAAGTCAACATGGTACAAAATGATTTACCCGAAGATTCTGTTCAAATATATGCCAGTAATGGTTCTATTTATGTTCGCTCTTCCAAAAAAGTCAAAGTCAAAGTTTATACTATTGTAGGTAGTCTGGTAATGGATACGTATGCTGGTCCTGGATTGTCTGAACTTCAGCCTAAATCAAGAGGACTTTATTTGGTAAGTGCCGGGGGGGTTACTCAAAGAGTGACAGTCTGATTTTAACTTCTGTTTTTTTAGTATTTATTGCTTGCTTCTTAATAAGTAAAAGTAGAGTTTTGCAAATTTAAAAAGGAGGATCTCTATTTTAGAGAAGGGAGTAATAACTCTCTATGAAGATAAATATTGATTTTAGGAAAACTATAATTTGTTGAGGACGAAAGAACTGTAAATTATTTTTAGAGGCTGTCTAAATTTTATTCGAATTAAATTTGGAAGTTTCTTTCGAGGATGCTTTTCTGATTTTATAAGGATAATAGCAGACTATCTGACAAGTGAAAACGGAAAAAAGATCGGAAGAAAACATAAGCGTGACCTAATAATATTTTTTGCATCGGAAAATTTGAACAAATTCAGAAGTCTCTCTTTTGTCAAATCGACAAAAGAGAGACTTCTGAATTTGCTTATTTTACAGGAATTTTATCTATACGTCTTTGATGTCTTCCTCCTTCAAATTCTGTATTTAAGAATGTTTCAGCGATTTTTTCGGCTTCTTCGTTTTTTATAAATCTACCCGGCATTACGCAAATATTTGCATCATTATGAAGGCGGGCAAGCTTTCCTATCTCTTCATTCCAGCAAAGGGCAGCTCTGATTTTTTGGTGTTTATTTAATGTCATGTTAATGCCGTTTCCGCTCCCGCAGAATGCAAATCCCGGGTAACACTCTCCTGATTCTATTGCATTAGCAAGAGGATGAGCAAAATCTGGATAATCGACACTTTCACAAGAAAATGTACCGAAATCTTTAATTTCGATTCCTTTTTCGATTAAAAATTGTTTGATAAATTGTTTCATTTCAAAACCAGCATGATCACTTGCAAGACCTACCGGAATATTTTTTTTGAGGATGCTCATAACGTATAATAAGTATATATTTTCTGTTACAAATGTAAACAAAAAAATGAGTTTTATGTTGGCTTGAAATGGAAATATTTATAGAGGTTACAAGCTCTTTTCCCGATTTTTTATTAGTTTAAATCGGTATCGGATACAAGAAGGTATTTCGTGACTATAATGCGTTACATACACTAAGGTTTTTCCCGGTCGTTCACAAAAATTTTCTATAATTTTTCTGACACGGCATTTATTACTGATGTCTAGACCGTGTAGAGGCTCATCTAAAATTAATAGATCCGGGTCTTTTACAAAAGCTCGGGCTAACAATATCAATCGCTGTTCGCCCGAAGATAGAGTAAGAAAAGGTCTGTTATATAAAGTTTCGATTCCAAAAGTGTGCATCCAGGCCAGTGCGATATTTTCCTGTTCTGGGGAACATTTTCGGTATAGTCCGATAGAATCGAAAAATCCAGAACCTACGATTTGTATAGCAGGAACATTTTCTGTATAGTATAAATGCATTTCTGGCGATACATATCCGATCCTGTTTTTTATTTCCCAGATGCTTTCTCCAGAGCCTCGTTTCCGATCGAACAAAAAAAGCGTATTTGCATAAGATTGAGGATTATCTGCATAAATAAGACTCAAGAGTGTAGATTTTCCTGCCCCGTTTTCTCCCAGTAGTACCCATTTTTCGCCGTTTTTTACTTCCCAGTCTAATCCTTTAAGTATTGGGTGTGATCCATAAGAGATATTGATTTTCTCCATTCGAAATGTTACATTGTGTTCTGACTTTTTACGAGTAGGATCAGGAAGTCGTATTTGGTTGTGAACTTCAGGAAAGAGGTAATTCCTTAAATCGTTATTTTGTAAAAAATCATTGCGGGATATAGGATCATAGCAGACACGATTTCGGACGGGAAGAATATGAGTGATCATTTCTGGAATGTCATCCGGATTGGATAGAAGCAGAATGACTTGAAATTCTTTCATTTCGGACATTTGTGTTAGCATTTCTGTTAACAGAATTCTAGAAGTCGCATCTAATCCGATGAAAGGATTGTCAAGAATCAGTATTTGTGGATGAGTAAGCAATGTCCTTATAATTAGAAATTTACGTAATTCTCCACTTGATAGATAGATAACTTTCTTGTCTAACATTTCTTCTATTCGGAATTGAATAAATAATTCCCGGATAGATATTTCATCATAATTGTTCGATAATAGTTCTCTTATTGTCTGGATTCCTTCATTCTCGGAGGAATGCCACCGTTGTTGATAGAAAGTTGTACGGCTATCTGTAATAGAATGAATATCTTTGAAAGTAATAGTTTTTATTACGTCAGATGTTTTGCCGGGATAATTATTGATAATTTCTCCCTCTTTCAGGGCATATTTCCCTTGTAAAAGTCCGGCTATTATACTTTTTCCTGCACCGTTAGGACCTATAATCGCCCATTGTTCGTTTGGCTTTATACACCAGTTTAGTGCTCTTTTAAATCGTATTTCTGGTAAACGGGGAATAGGATTGTTAAAAACGATACTTATTTCTTTCATTTAAAATTTTGGTTATATTATAATACAAAGGTATGAAAAAACGGTATGTTTCTACAAATGAGAATTGAAGATAATTATTTAGATTGGCTCTTAAAATCTATGATGTTGCTAAGTTTCTGTGCTTAATATAAAAAAGCATAATGTAAGATTATAATTTTAAGAAAACTATCGTGTGTTAAAACGTTTTGTTATAAATTTGTCCTGTTTATGACTTATGAATCGAATATATTTCGGTTTACTGTCAAACACATTGAGACTTTGCTTGTTATTAAGAATAGGTATTTATCGAATGTATGAAAGAGGTTCGGATGATTATATGTATTATTCTGATATGTTCAGAAGGAGTTATAGTTTCGGCATCTGCTTGTCCGGTTTCCGAATCGTTTTTCTTGTCAGCTACCGATTCTGTGGAACAGACATCAGTTGTCATTGCAGAGCCTTTTAATGCAGATACTGTTATCGGTTCGTCTTTGTCTTTGAGTTTAGATACGGCTGAGATTAAGAAAAAAACTTCTTTTTTCCGTCGTTTTTTGAATTATTTTAATGATGCCAATAAACCGAAGCCCCGTAAGAAATTTGATTTCAGTATAATTGGAGGACCTCATTATTCGAGCGATACTAAACTCGGACTCGGATTGGTTGCTGCCGGGCTTTATCAAGGAAAAGATACTTTGATGCAGCCTTCGATGGTGTCTTTGTATGGGGACGTATCTACGACAGGATTTTATCTTTTAGGAGTAAAAGGAACCCATTTTTTCCCAGAAGATAAGTACCGTTTGTTATATAATTTGTATTTCTTCTCTTTCCCCGGATATTTTTGGGGGACGGGATATGAAGCCGGAAGTAATGATGATAATAAAGGAAGCTATAAGCGTATTCAGAATCAGGTCAAAATAGATTTTCTTTTTCGTTTGGCCAATAACCTTTATGCAGGACCTTTGGCAAGTTTCGATTATGTTGCAGGGTCGAATTTTGAGAAGCCTGAAACATTGAACGGAGCTGCTAAATCGACATTGTCGGTTGGAGTAGGAGGTTCGATTTCCTACGATACGAGAGATTTTCAGACTAATTCGTATAAAGGAGTCTATTTGAAGTTGGAACAAAGTTTATCTCCCTGTTTTCTTGGGAATAAAGATGTTTTTTATACGACCGATGTATTGGCTGATATTTATCAGAAAGTATGGAAAGGTGGAATTTTAGCAATTGATATTCATGCTAAATTCACATTCGGAGATACGCCTTGGACTATGATGCCTAAACTGGGAGGTTCACTCCGTATGAGAGGATATTATGAAGGTCAATACCGAGACAGAAATGTCGGAGAAATTCAAGTAGAACTCAGACAACATGTCTGGAAACGGAATGGAGTTGTTTTTTGGGTCGGAGCGGGAAATGTATTTCATGATTTCAGATCGTTTAAATGGTCTCATACATTACCCAATTATGGTCTTGGATACCGTTGGGAATTTAAAAAACGAGTTAATGTCCGTTTGGATTATGGCTTCGGAAAAGGACAGTCAGGTTTTTTGTTTAATATAAATGAGGCATTTTAAGAAAAAAATATCGGATTGGTTAAGTAAGCAGCAAAATTTATATATACTGTTTACGATTATATTGATGATACCGACTTGCCTTCTTTTATATACAGAAGAAATGAGTATGGCGATGCGAGTAGCATACTTTTTTCTGCCTTTGTCGGTCTATATGGGATTGCTTGCTATGCGGCAGAAGCCGGGAATAGTGTTGTTATGGCTTTCTTTACTTTTGTTGCTCGGGGCTTTTCAGGAAGTATTGCTTTATTTATTTGGAAACTCTATCATTGCTTCCGATATGTTTCTAAATTTGTTTACGACCAGTACTGGAGAAGCTTCCGAATTATTAAGTAATCTTATACCGGCGTTGATATTGGTCTTTTTTGTATTTTTCGGTGCGATTTATTTGGCGTTTCATTCCATTCGTATAGAGGACCGTTTGCATGTGAGCGTCCGGAAAAAATTGGTTATTATAGCAGTCTGTAGTTTATTGATCGGTTTTATAGGGGGTGTGACGGCAAAAGTTCAAGAACCGAACGACAATGTATTATTAAATATATATCCGGTTAATGTATTCTATAATATGAAATTTGCCAGAGAAAGTTGGCATAAAAGTAAAAATTATAGAAAAACTTCAGAGTCGTTTTCATTTCAGGCTAAATCTCGGCATCCGTCAAACGATAAAGAAATTTATGTCTTGGTGATCGGTGAGACTTCCCGTTCAGATAATTGGAGTTTATACGGATATGAGAGAGAAACTAATCCTCGGTTGTCAAAAGAAAAATCATTGGTATGTTTTACCGATGTCGTTACGCAATGTAATGCGACTCATAAAAGTGTACCTTTGATTTTGTCGGCAGCATCGGCCGATAATTTTGAAATAATATATAAGCAGAAAAGTATTATTACGGCTTTTAAGGAAGCTGGTTTCAAGACGGCATTTTTGTCAAATCAAGTGCCGAATAATACATTCACTGATTTTTTTTCAAGAGAAGCCGATGTCGTAAAGCTTTTGAGAGGTGATCCTTTAGCTATCAGCGATAATCCTTTAGATCATGATTTGTTACCTTTGTTAGATAATTTTATAGCAAAAAGTGGCAATAAGCAGTTTATCGTATTGCATACTTATGGGTCGCATTTTAATTATCGTGACCGTTATTCCGATAAATTCAAAGTATTTATTCCTGACAACAGTGTAAATCTTGAATATCGACATCGTGACTTGTTGATTAATTCTTATGATAACTCGATTTTGAGTACCGATGACTTTTTGGCATCAGTTATCGATAAGTTGAGGAATACCGGAGCTGTGACATGTATGTTTTATCTTCCCGATCATGGTGAAGATATTATGGATGATGATCGGCATCGTTTTCTTCATGCGTCTCCGTGTCCTACATATTATCAATTGCATATCCCTTTTTTAATTTGGTTCTCGGATGAATATAACAATCGTTACCCCGAAGCGATAAAAAATGCTGTTTCGCATCATTCGTCTCCTATAACTACAAGAGCTGCGTTTCATACAATGCTCGATTTAGGAGGCATTGCCACAGCTCATCTCGATTCGGTATTTTCGGTTGTGAATGCAGACTTCTCTCCTCGTAAAAGAAGTTATTTGAATGATCATAATCTTCCGGAATCACTTGATAATTGCGGACTTAAAGAAGAAGATAAAGCTATGTTTAGAAAAAAAGGAATGGCATTTCCTTAGTCTTGTTAAATAAAGTGCCGTTTAACAATGAGGGCATTTACTGTTTTGTTTCTTTAAAAAAATGTGATTAAGTATAGGAATAGTTGCCTTTTCAAAATTTTTAGCTTAAATTTGAATCATTGAAAAACAAAAGAAATTGCAGAGGATGGCTTACTCTTGTTGGAAAATCAATACGTTGATCATTTTATTCGTCATGTTGTTTTCTCTTTTTGTCATACCAGTTTATGCTCAATCGCAGAAAGAGGTATTTGATATATCGAAAGGTAGATTGACGCAAACTTGGCCTTCGAAGGATATGCAAAAGTTGTTGCCTTCACTTTCTGTGGATTCGGGACAGTCTGTTGTGGATCATTTACTTGAGTATGCTTTTCAATTTAAGGGACGTCCGTATTGCAGAGGAAGTAAAGGTCCGTCGAGTTTTGATTGTTCAGGTTTTACGTATTATGTGTTTAAAAAAATCGCGTTAAAATTGAATGCGTCTTCGGCAGCCCAGTATTTGCAAGGAACATCTGTTGATAAAGAGGATATTCGGCGGGGAGATCTTGTGTTTTTTAAAGGGCGCAATAGCACTTCTTCACGAGTAGGGCATGTAGGTTTAGTATCAGAGGTTTTGCCCGGAGGGAAATTTAAATTTATACACGCTTCTTGTTCGAAAGGAATCTGTGAAGAATCTAGTGATGCTCTTTATTATGCCAAACGTTATGTAGGGGCGAGGAGAGTGATTGAAAGTGGCCATTCGGCTTTATTAAAAGAATAGACTAACGACTATATATATGAAGATAGAAGCAGGACAGACCTTGTTTGAAAGGTTTGTCCTGTTTGGTTTAAAAATAGTTTGTTCTTATTTCAGGCCATTATCTAAAAAACTATAAACAATTATTTCATTTTCAAATTAATTATATACATTTGTAATCGATATATTGATGTTTATATTATTGATTTTGTGTCGAATCAATACAATTTTTATAGCTGTTTATTCGGTAAAAACAGATAAACTTCCTTTAATTTTAAGAGGTATCGGAAGCCCGTAAAAATGATCATGTCGTTTTCAGAATTAGAAATAGAGTGATAATTAAATAATATATATGTATGAAAAGAACCTTTGTCGGATTATTGTTAGCTGTATATATAGGAGGTTTGGCGCAACCGGTAAAAGCTCAGACAAAAGATAATTTGAAAGGCGAAATATCCTTATCCGGAGCTTTTGCTTTGTATCCTATGGTGGTTAAATGGGCGGAAGAATTTAAAAAAATACATCCGAATGTGCGTATTGATATTTCTGGAGGTGGTGCTGGAAAAGGAATGACGGACGCTTTAGCTAAAGTCGTCGATCTCGGAATGGTTTCCAGAGATGTTCATGATGTCGAATTTAAAAAAGGGGCAGTTGCTTTTGCTGTTGTTAAAGATGCGGTAGTACCTACTGTCAATGCTGCCAATCCTTTAATTCGGGATATTAAAGCTAAAGGGCTTAAGCGTAATGTAGCTTTGAGCTTGTGGAGTGGAAAATGTAAGACATGGGGAAATGTGTTGGGTACTACCTCCAAAGTGCCTGTGCATGTTTATACCCGTTCTGATGCTTGCGGAGCGGCGGAGACTTGGGCTGCTTGGTTCGGGAAAAGACAAGAAGACCTTGAGGGAACTGCAGTGTTTGGAGATCCGGGTGTGGCTTCGGCCGTACAAAAAGATAAGGTCGGGATAGGATTCAATAATATAGCTTATGCTTATGATCAGAAAACCCGACGACCTTATGCCGGACTTGCCATTATTCCATTGGATGTTAATGGGAACGGGAAAATAGATCCGGAAGAAAATTTTTATGATAACAGTTTGTCATTGATTAAAGCCATAGTTAGCGGAAAATATCCTTCTCCTCCTGCACGTAATCTGTTTTTAGTTTCTAACGGAGTCCCTAAAAAGCCTGAAGTTATTGAATTTATAAAATATATATTGACTGAAGGTCAGAAGTATGCTAATGCTACCGGATATATAGGCTTGTCTAAAACAACGATTAATCAGGAGCTTGCTAAACTGAAAAAATAGAATGATGGCTGTTTCTTTGTTGAGAAAAAGATTATTAAAGGATAAAATGACAAAATCGTTTATGTTTATATTGACGGTTTTGTCATTGCTTGTATTGGTCTTTATGGGAGTGGGGCTTTATATGAAGTCTCGGATGATATTGAATGAACATTCCTTATGGGATTTATTGACCAATGCCGATTGGAAACCTTTAAGCGAAGAATTCGGATTCCTTCCGTTCATTATAGGTACTTTGGCGGTAACCGCTCTTTCTATACTTATTGCATTGCCTATTTCTTTGTTATCGGCAATTTATCTTTCCGAATATGCTCATTCTTGGACAAAACGGGTCATTTTTCCTGTATTGGATATTTTGGCAGGAATTCCTTCCGTAGTATTCGGTGTATGGGGTACATTAATTATCGTGCCTTGGATTGCGGATAAGTTAGGACCTCATTTTGTAGAATATACTAGCGGATATACTGTATTGGCCAGCGGGATAGTACTTGGGGTAATGATATTGCCTATTTTGGTAAGCCTTTTTATCGAAATATTTACTATTGTTCCTCAGGATTATAGGGATGCGGCAGCATCTTTAGGTGCGACTAAATGGCAAATATCGACTAAAGTAATTCTTCGAAAGTCGATGCCGGGAATAATTGCTGCAGTAGTGTTGGCTATTTCTAAAGCTTTCGGAGAGACAATCGCGGTATTGATGGTTTGTGGAAATTATGCAGAGATTCCGCATTCCCTTTTTGATCCGTGTTACCCTCTTCCGGCTCTTATCGCTAATAATTATGGAGAAATGTTGTCGTTGCCTTTGTATGAATCGGCATTGATGTTCGCAGCATTTATTTTATTTTTTATCATTTTGGTGTTCAATCTAGCATCACGAATGATGTTGCAGCATGTCGAGAAAAAATTTAAGTTGTAAGGGGGGGACTAAAATGAAAATGAAATTTGTTGTAGAGAAGATATTTTATGTTTTGATGGTGCTCTCTTTATTATTGGTTTTTGCATTTTTAGGGAGTATTCTGATAACGATTATTAAAAACGGATGGCCGGCTATGTCTTGGGATATGGTGACGAAATTGCCGGGTGGAGGTTTTTATATAGGAAAAGAAGGTGGAGTCTTGAATGCTATTGTGGGTTCTGTGTATATTGTCGGGGCTTCTACTGTATTAGGCTTGTGCATCAGTATTCCGATAGTATTTTTTGTCAATATTTATTTGAAAAAAGATTCGAAGTTGGCGAATTTAACACGTTTGTCTTTTGATGTATTATATGGAATTCCATCTATCGTGTATGGCGCATTCGCATTTACGATTATGATTTTTTTCGGATTACGAACCTCTTTGTTGGGAGGTATTATTGTAATAACATTGTTGATTATTCCTATATTTGTCCGGTCGATGGATGAAGTTGCCAGACAATTGCCTAAAGAATTGCTTGATGCTACTTATTCGCTCGGAGCGACTCGGTTAGAAGCTATTAAAGTCGCTATACGACAGATTGCTCCGGGAATTGCGACAGCAACATTGCTTTCTGTCGGTCGAGCGATTGGTGATGCTGCCGGAGTCATGTTTACTGCCGGTTTTACCGATAGCATACCTACTTCGTTGAATCAACCGGCGGCAACTCTTCCGCTTTCTATATTTTTCCAATTAAGCAGTCCTACTCCTGAAGTACGGGAGCGGGCTTACGCCGCAGCTCTTTTGTTAACTATTATCGTATTGATATTAAGTATTATAGGTCGGATGATTACTTATAGATTCTCAAAAAATAAAATAAAATAATGGAGAAAGACAGTTCTAAGTTCACAAATGCTTTTAATCGTTTTGAAGAGTGGCGCAATAATGTTAGTAAAACTGCTTCTGATAAGATCGGAGAAGAGTTAAATTTAGGATCGGATACGAAAAAAGATGCTACGATCGATATAGAAAAATTGAATATTTATATCCAGAATAATCATATTCTGAAAGACATAAGCTTACAACTGCATGATAAAAAAATTACCTGTATTATAGGTCCTTCGGGGTGTGGAAAAACGACATTGCTGAAAAGTATAAACAGAATGATAGATACGACCGAACATGTACGTGTGGAGGGACGTGTTTTTGTGGACGGAGAGGATATTTACGATAAAAAAGCTGAGATTACGCATATTCGTAAAAAGATAGGTTTACTTTCTCAGCGTCCAACGCCGTTGCCTATGTCTATTTATGATAATATTACGTTCGGTTGTCGGATACATGGCATGAGAAATAAAAAAACTTTAGATAAGGTTGTAGAAAAATACCTTCATGCTACCGGTTTGTGGGATGAAGTGAAAGATCGTTTACATACTCCTGCTTCGGCTCTTTCTATCGGGCAGCAACAGCGTTTGTGTCTGGCAAGAGGTTTGGCTGTCGAACCGCAATTTATTTTAGCGGATGAGTCAACGTCCGCCCTTGATCCTATTTCCAGTAAAAATATAGAGGATCTGTTTATGAAATTGCGTGAGCGTTATGGAATTATTATGGTAACTCATACGCTTCGTCAGGCTTTGCGTATCGCTGATTATGTAGTATTTATGTATATGGGTGAGATGATAGAACAAGGGACTGCAGACGAATTGTTCAATCATCCTAAGCATGAATTGACTAAGCAATATTTAAGCGGAGTGTTCAGTTAAAAATCGATGGTCATTAAAATAATGGAAGATACACATATTTGTTTCCTTTAAAATTTTATTTGTGTTTAATATCAGAACGGATATCCGATAGCCAAATGGAATCCCAGACTGTTTTTAAAACTGGATAGATTATAGTATCCTTTCTTATCGGGATTGGGATAAGGGGTATGCAAACCTATGCCGAGGTCGGCTCGTAATACGATATAGCTAATGTCATAACGTAGCCCGAATCCGGTACCTAAAGCAATGTCTTTTCCGAAGCTTTTTAATGTCAGTTTTCCTCCGGGACGTTGCGGGTCTTCTTTTAATAGCCAGATATTTCCTGCGTCCATAAATATAGCTCCATGCAGATCTCCTATAATCTTAAACCGAAATTCTATATTAGCTTCTAACTTGAAATCTCCGGTTTGGTCAAAATAAGCATTGGGATTGTCTTGTGGCGGTCGATAGCTACCTGGTCCTAATGTCCGTATTGTGAAAGCTCTGATACTGTTTGCTCCACCGATATAGAACTGTTCACTATACGGCATTACTTTTGAGTTTCCATAGGCATGTCCTGCACCTACAAGAAAACGGGATGCCAGCCAGTTATCTCCCCATAGGCGACGATAATATTTCAATTCGGTACTTCCCTTTACAAATTGGGAGAACTGATTGCCGAACAGATGTTTTTCACCTTTGTCTCCCAATAACCCCATTACTCCGGCGAGTATATTTCCTGCTTGAGTTCCGTTTGTTTGCCATAAAATACGATTATTGCCTTTTCTACCGAACGATTTATTGAATGTATAGGTATAACTTATTGTCGGAATAAACTGATTTCTGAAACTAAGGGCTATGGCCGGATTTTTATCCATGGTTTCATCAAAATTTTTAGTCGTGTTCAGCAGTTTATTATAAGTTAGTTTTAAAACAGTTAGGTTATGATAACTGACGTCTGACGTCTGAAATTCATATCCGCCTGAGGCATTGAATGAAATCATTCGGAAAAAATGTGGTCTGTTCATCAGATCCGTACCTAATTGAAAGTTGGTACGTGCGCCATACTTTTGAGGTCGGGGAATAAATTTGGGAACTAATAGTCGAGGAAATGATAGGTTTGCATTTAGACCTATTTCATAGGAGTTTAAAAGAGACGATTTAGATCCGCTTTGTTTTTTCCCGGTTTGCCATTCGTATGATCCGTTCAGTTTTACACTTAAAATTTCTCCCCCTCTAAAGATATTTTTATGATTTACTCCGAAAATCATTCCCGGACCGATAAAACTGTTCGATTTAGAGGAAACGTCTATTTCGAACTCCGATTCGAGGGGAATGTCCATAGCTCCGTCTATTTGTACATTAAGAGAGTCTGCTCCCCGTAAGGAATCTATGGGCGTAACATTTAGATTTATATATCGGAATATACCCAGCCTGCTTAGATTGGTCTGAGATTGGTCTTGTTCGGTTACCGAATATACTTGCCCCGGACGTAAAGTTATATTTGACGGCATGATAGATTGCTTGACTCTTAGCGGTTTCTGGTATGCCATTTTCATATCTTTATAATATATGGTATCCCAAATGCCTTTTCCGGTAGAATTTTGTAATGATATGTCTATCTTGCCCACAGTATATGCTTTCAGAGCCATTGTCGGAATACCTTTTTTTATAATCATTCGAAGGTTGACTTTCAAATGTTCTTGTGTTGTATCTGCCAGGTATTCTATATATTCAGGACGAAAATAGTAGTATCCGTTGTTTCGTGCGAGAGTAGCGATTCTCGTTCGTTCTGCCGACAGGGAATCTGCATTATATTGAGATCCGACTCGTAGTAAGGACTGGGCTTTGGTGCTGTCAATCAATTGTGTAATTCCGTCTGTCGGCTTCGGATAGGAAATGCTGCCATAGGTCCATGCTTGCGGAATTTTTACAGAGTAGCTGATTTTCGCCTTTTTCTTGTTTTTTTTATTATAGAGTAATGAATAACTGGCTTCAGCTCCGAAATATCCGTAATTTGCTAAAATATCTTCGACGACTTTAATACGCAACTCGGGTTGTACACCGGATATGAGCACAGGTTCTTTAGCGAATTTATTGTAAAACCAATGCTTGAATCCTTTATTTTTTTTAGGAACAAAATTGTTGTAAACCCATAATCCAAAAGGAAACGGGGTACGGTAGTAAGGACTGTATAGCGGATTGTTAGGAGGAACGGATAAAGGATCTTTTACGGCAGAGATTACATCTCCGTCAACTTTAACGCCTTCTATCGGTTCTATTTTCATTTTTTTCACTCCGGTATAGAGAACCTCATCTTCTCCCAATCTTTTTGTCGTGGAACAACCGGTTATGAAAACTATACCCGATAATATAATAATTATGTTCGCTATATATTTTTTCATCATTTTGTCTCTTTCTTCTCTTTACGGCTACTTAATCGGAAAAGTTCCGACAGTTTGAGTAATTTCTTTCTGACAACGAACCCGACACCGGTTTGTGTCACTTCTCCCTCTAAAATGCTTTCGTAACCTGTATGTCTGAAAATTTTGATAAGCATGTTATCTCTTTTATCGAGTCTGTATTCTAAAGAAATATCATCGACAAGATTTTCTTTCAGATTTTCATCTGCTGCAGCATCCGGGCTGAAACTTCCACCGATGATTACTTTAAAACGATCGTTGAACAGAGTTTTAGAAACTTTATACGAATAGTCGGTCCGTGTCCCTTGTCCGCCGTTCATCGTATCGTCGTAGCTATCGATTCCGAAACTTACATCGATATTTTTCAGATTGTTTTGAGCCCATTGATTCAGTTCTTTCTGTATGAATGAATTTAGAGGATTTCCCGATGTCAGGCTCGATGATGTCGATGTACCTGGACCACTATATGTATTGTAGATAAGCAGATTCATGGCTTGGGTAGCTCTTTGTTCTGCAGTCATAGCAGTGAGTTCGTTTTGAATAGTCAGGTCTTCCGGAGCAGAAACATTGAATGTGATTGCGAGATTTTCGAGCGTATTTTTGATGTTGATAATAACATTGAAAGTAACCGGACGACTATTATTATCATTTTCTGTGACTGAAATCCTCAGAGGCTCTATTGCTGTGATATTCATACTGGGGTCGGCTATATCTCCACTCCATGAAACAAAGCTGCCTTGTTGTATATTGAATAACTTTTCGGAAATGATCGGTGGATTGTATCTGACTGTACCCCCAGTCAATTCGTATTTTCCTGTAAACCGGCTGTCTCCGAGAGTATTCATTGTATAAGTAAGATTTCCTCCGCCTTTGAGATCTATGCGATTCTTTCCGTCGGCGGAGAGATTTACTGCCATTTTCACTTCGTTGGCAATATCTACATTCATGAGAATGTCCATCCCGCTTATTTTAGCAGCAGTTACAGAAAGAGTGTCGGCCAAAGCCGTGCTATCATTGAAAGATACGAATGTGACCATATTGGTATTAGCTTGTTGTTTAAGCTCCAATGGAGAATCTCTCATGACATAAGTCACCTCTGTCCCGTTTAATAATCCGATATTTCCTCGTAGCTTCAACTCATCGATAGCTCCTTTGACAGAAATGTCCAAATCGGCATTGGCCTTACCGTATAACATTGTTTTATTATTCTTGGGAACGTTGATCATTTGAAAATCAGAACCTTTTATTGTAATATCTGTCATTATCCTTGAAAAATCCCGTAAATTTAAATCTCCGTTTATCGTAAGGGGCTGTTTATTCGGTCCGTTTATAGCATAGTTATTCAGTACGACATCATTCTCTATAATTTCTATTTTTTTGTCGGATAGTCCGAATGAAGTTCCGATCATCGGAACAGATATAAATGTGTTTGCAAATTGCAGATATCCAGACGCTATGGGGGCATCTGTTTTCCCGGAGATATCTACTTCTCCGTTAAGTGCTCCATCGATCTTTGATACATCTGCAGGTAAAAAAGGATTGGCTATTGCAAGAGGCAATGATAATAGCTGGAGTTTTAGTTGTATAGCGTTTGTAGTGTCCGGTTGGTAGTATCCTTTTACGGCAAGCGCCTCTTTTTGGTCTACCAATAACCCTAATCGTACTTGTTGCCTGTTTTCATCGTTGAGCCTGTATCGCATGTTCAGATCGATGTTACCGACTCGCTGTTTGTCATATAATAATTCTGCAATGGAGATATCTCCCGATACGTTAACTTGCTCTTTCGGAAAATCGAGGACCAAATCGGTCGATAGTTTCCCGGCAACGGGTGGTGCTAAAGGCCAGGAGCTGAGTAATGAAGCTATGTCAAGTCCTTTCATGTTGATATTTAGTGCTCCCGGTCTGCCGCGACGGTTGGTTGTCGATTGTAAAGATATGCGTTGTTCTCCGTTCTCCATATTGATATTGGCGGCCATGTGTTTATCGAAGTAGTAATCGAAATAGTTATTTTCATTTAGCGTCCATGTCGAAAATCCCAATATAGGATCGGTCGGGGCAAATGTAATGTGCACCAAAGAATCTTGCATGTAGGCATCGCATCCGAAACGGAATCCTTGTTCTGATTGTCGGTTTCGTTGCAAACATCTTAAACGTAGATGATTGTCGGTTATATATCCGTTAAATCCTAAAGATGCAATCTGATCCAGATTTCCCGATTTGTTTCCGATATGCAATCCGTATAATAACCGAGCACTATCTTGTCGAGCTTTAAATGAAATCGTATCTAAATTGATGCCTCCGGTAGTCAATTTATCGACGAATGCCGAAAGACTGAATGGTTTATCTTCGAGAATAGAAATGTCCATATTTGCAGAATTCATTTGAATTCCGTATCTCTCTAAATAATTATTGAGGATTTTATCCGATTTGATATCAGCTTTTAATTCCAGACGAGGAAGATTTTTTTGTAAGGTTTCTATATCTATACTTTGTTTCTCGATCTGTTCTGAAATAAGCCGGTTTGTTTCATTTATTCGTTTTAAAAATTCGTCTAATCCAGAAGGAGATGAGAAAGAAACATAAATATCGGGAGTTTTGAAGTTAACTTGTATTTTGTCATTTAACAATTCTCCTTGTAGCGCAAGACTTTTAAATTCTCCGTTTATTTGATCGGCCTCTATTTGCAGATTATGAAGTTCGGTATCTAATGTATATTCTCCTTTGGAATTTCCGCTGCCGGAAATATTTAATTGTGTTGAGACGCTGAGGGGAGTATCGGTAAATCCCATTTGCCATGTATTGATGTTTTTTATTTCTCCGATGATATAAGCTTTGTATTCTTCGGGAGATAAGTTTCCTGAGATGTCCATGTGGAGATTTAAGGCTTCGGAGCTACTGGATAGAATACCCGTTAGAATACCGTCTTTTAGATGCAGCATTGTGATGAGGTCGGTGTAATCATATTTTTTATAATCGAATCGATCTATCGTGAGAGCTATGTCTGTATAGGTTTTAACTGATAAAGGGTCAAAGCCTTTTCCTTCTCCTTTTAAATGCATGCTTAAACATCCCAAAGAATCTTTCGGTAAAAATGAATTTATGGGGAATTGAGATGCGTCCATATCTATTTTGTATGCCTCTGAAGCAAGATTGACTTGCCCGTTAGCAGAAAGATTTCCATCTCCGATTTTCAATAAAATAGAAGGAGAATATTGTTTCCCATTCATGCGTATAGATCCGTTGCATATTATTCCGTTAGGGATATCTATCTGATCGTTCAGATCTTTTGGAAAAATATTTTTAACAAAAGAGCTATGTACAAGAGTGCTTTGCCAAGAAAATGCTCCATTTAACTTGTCAGAATTTATAATTTCATTCATTGTACCTTTTCCGGAAAAGAGGAATCGCCCGGGTAATGTTAAGTCAAATTGTTTTATATCTAATTCCCCTAATGACCCTGTTATATGGGTGTTGGCTTTTAAGGTTTCTATCGGTAGTAAGGCTATTTCTTTTTGTAAATCGGGATACAAGGCATAAATATCTTGCATGGCGACTCGTAAAGAAAGCAATGCGGAAACGGGACTTTCGTTTTTTTGTTCGATTATATCTCCTCCTACTTTTATATCCGCATCTATTTGGGAAAGAAAAGTTTTCAGACTGAATCCACTTAACGAGATTTGTTCGGAATTCATATCGAAGTCTCCCTGCGTTCGTAAGACCGATAATCCGGAACGTTCGGTAAATGCCAACTGTTGTAATTTGAGTTTTATTTCACTTCCCTTATTATAAAAAGAGTTTACGCCAAGGTTTAGTCCCGATAATTGAATATAGTCAGGGTCTAATCCTTGTTGGGGAATATGATGCATGAGACCGTATGTTCCCGAACTATTTTTTAATTGAAGAGATTGCACATCGATTGTCCACGGGAGAGATGTTGCTGTATCTGTTTCTGCCGTTTCCGGTTGAACGGGAGACATTGATGTTGTGTCGTTCAGATAGCTAAATCCTGCCTCGGATATTGTAACCGATTCTACTCCCACAAACTGTTTCCCTAAATCAACGAAGCCTTTTTTTAGTAAAGCTGATGCGACTTTAACTTGCAAATCGCTTGTTTGGGGTGATATAGTCATGCCGAAAGCAATGTTCTCTAATTGCAATTGCTTTATATCGAGTATCCATAGGATAGGATTCGATTCGCTGTTTGTAGTATCGGGTTCGCTTTCTCCCAAGTCTAATGATACAGTTCCGTTTCGAAGTTCTATATTCGGGATTTCAACTCGTTCATTTCCAAGGTCTACCGGTTTTGCATTGAGAGCTAATAGTCCGACATCTCCTTTTAGATTGAGTTGTGATATAGTGTCATTATAATGAAAATGAGTGTTTTGGAATGAAAATTTCTCTATTTGGACTTTTTTTTGTAATAAATATCGGAAATTTACATCAAGTTGCAGATTATCACAATATAACATAGTATCACCTTCGGCGGTGATAATTTTGCTGTTGTCCAAAACCAAATTTAACGGAAATTTGAGACGTATGCGTTCAATAGCGATACTCATGTTTAATTGTTTCGAAGCATACGTTGTCGCCAGGTCTTTCGCCCAGCTTTGTATTGCCGGAATATATAATGTGAAAGGCAATATTAGTAAAGTCAGGAATAATATTCCTATGGATATAAAGCAATATTTAAAAATTTTCTTCATTTCGTATTTTCGAACTCAGGTCGTTTAAAATGAATCATGCTATAAAAATAAATATTATTGCTTAAAAAGCGGTTATATTTACTGTGATTATTCAAAAAAACACCTCTCTTTTGTTTTATAAGATATAAACATTCTATCCTTTATTTTGTTTTTAATAAACGTAGAAACATAAAAATACGATAGATTATGAAAAAAATGATGATGCTCATGGTTTTTCTGGCCAGTGCAGTATTGGCCTTTTCAGCCACGAAAGGCTCGGAAAAACCGATTCCTTTTGAAAAGTTGCCGAAAATGGCTCAAGAATTTATTCATACCCATTTTAAAGGGGTAAAGGTTGTTAAATGTGAAGTCGAGTCTCCTTGGACGCAATTCGATGTGCGAATGGCCAACGGCTATGAACTGGAATTTGATCGGGCTGGAAATTGGACTGAGATCCAGAAAGAAAAGGGCGGCATTTCTTCATCGATATTAGGCGTTCTTCCTCAACGCTCTTATAGCTACTTGCAATCGAATTATTCGGGTGTTTCTGTAGAGAAAATTGAACGCCAGAAAAAAGGTTTTAAGGTAAGTCTCAATACACAGCCCGAAGAGACAGAGATACATTTCAGTAAAGATGGAAGATTTTTAAGTAAAAAGGTTGATTGATTTTTGTATATGAAAATTTAAACAGGCTCTTAGAACCTGTCTAAATTTTGCTCAACTCAGATTCGAGGATTTCATTCGAGTATGTTTTCTTGTTTTTATGAGTATGATAGCAGATTATCATAATAAAAAACAGATCGAAAGAAAACTCAAAGAAGATATGGTTGAATTTCCTACATTGGAAAATTTAGGTCCTTAGAAAAAGAGAAGAACAGCCGGAGATTTATATATCGGCTGTTCTTTTTATTTTAAATTTTCATCGGTTAGATTTAACCGATTGAAGAATAAACTTTTAGCGTAGTATTTGAGAAATAGAGGTAACGAATTAGCAACCGTGCAATTTTCAGCGATTAGCGGTGCTATGCTGTTAAATAACTCTTTGCATTTACAAAGGTATAATAATTATTCAGGAAATAATGCCTACTATCAAAAAACTGCATCCTATCTTTGTAAATAGTCCATTAAAAAGAATGCAATCTCACAAATTATAGCGACCTTTGTGATTGAAAATCAACGTATCAATTACAATGGCAAAAATTACCGTTCAAAATACAGATATTAGCGTTGTCAGGTACAATGAAGAAGACTACATTAGTCTTACAGACATGGCAAGAAGCCAACTGCAAGAGCATATTATCTTCCGTTGGCTTAGCCTTAAAAGCACTATCGAGTATCTTGGTGAATGGGAAATGTTATATAATCCCGATTTTAATTGTACCGAATTCGGTACAATTAAAAATGCGGCAGGAAGCAACAATTTTGTGCTTTCGGTGAAAACGTGGATAGAACGGACCGGTGCAATTGGCATTCGTTCTAAGGCTGGTCGCTATGGTGGTACGTATGCACATCGGGATATAGCATATCATTTTGGTATGTGGATTTCTCCTAAATTCCAATTACTTCTTGTTAAGGAGTATCAGCGGCTAAAGATAGAAGAACAAAGGCTACTCGGTTGGTCAGCGAAACGTGAATTGTCGAAAATCAACTACCGCATACATACTGATGCCATAAAGCAAAACCTTATTCCGATGGAAGTCTCACCGATACAGGCAAGCACTATTTATGCCAATGAGGCCGACGTGCTGAACGTGGCGATGTTTGGTATGACAGCAAAACAATGGAGAGAAGCGAATCCCGAACTGAAAGGAAATATCCGTGATTATGCTACTATCAATGAACTTATCTGTTTGTCGAATATGGAGAATCTAAATGCTGTGTTTATCGAACAGAACATGTCACAAAGGGAACGTCTTGTTAAGCTAAACCAAATAGCTATCCATCAAATGAATATATTGGAAAGTGATGATAATCAAAATCGTAAGCTGTTGAAATAAAGAATTGAAGAATCTCTTTACAGATAAGCATTGTAATGTTTTAGCAATCAATAAAGAATATGAATACCGATTATAAAGTTGGTGATTTTATTTATAATGCAGATATTTATGACGGGTTGAATAATTCTCTGTTCGATTTGGAATTCTACAAAAAATGGCTACCTCAAAATAAAGATGCCAAGATACTTGAACTCTGTTGTGGTACGGGTAGACTTACGATTCCAATAGCAAAGGATGGGTATAATATTAAGGGAGTTGATTATACTTTATCCATGCTTGAACGGGCAAAGGAGAAAGCATTTCAAGCTGAGTTAAAAATAGATTTCATTGAGGCAGATATTAGAGAATTGAACTTAGGAGAAAAATTTGATCTTATTTTTATTCCGTTTAATTCAATCCATCATTTGTATAAAAATGAGGATTTATTTGATACGTTGAAAGTCGTAAGAAATCACTTGAAAGAAAAAGGTTTGTTTTTATTGGACTGCTTCAATCCTAATATCCAATATATTGTTGAAAACGAGAGGAAGCAACAGGTTATTGCCGAATATACAACCAATGATGGAAGAAAAGTATTAATAAAACAAAGCATGCACTATGAAAGCGCATCTCAAATTAATCGTATAAAGTGGCAATATTTTATTGACGATAAATTTCATTCAGTCCAAAATATGGACATGAGATTATTCTTTCCTCAAGAATTAAATTCATACCTCAAACAAATTGGATTTAATATTGTCCATAAATTCGGGGATTTTACAGAGGGAGAATTTGATGACAATTCAGAGAAACAAATATACATTTTGGAACTTAAAGAGTAAGGGCAAAATGATAAAATCATAGACAAAATACAACAAAAACACTGTTCTTCTAAAAATTGTAAGCAGTATTTTTGCCTTCTGTGAAATGAACGGTTACAACTTCATCTCTCTGTCTTTTCTTTGCGGTTGTATAGGTCGGCGTATGTTCTGCCTTAACTTCTCGAACTGTTCCTTGAACCACTTGGCAATGGGTTTTCGGTCAATGGCAAGAACTAATTTCGTCCCGTCCGTGGGGTCTTTCAGCACTTGAAACCCTGCCTTTTCGGTCGTGAATTTCCGTCCGTGTTCCTCCGAATAGAGTTCCCCTGCATACTCCAACGGCTTTCCCTTGACGAGCGTTGCGGTCTGCCTTTCATCAAACCCGACAAGGCGGCAGAGGTTTTCGATACGGAGCATTTCACGGAAATAGGGAAACCATGCCGTCGCCTTTGCGATTACCGTTTTTCAACTACGCATAACTCACTCCTTTGGGGGGGGGACAAAATTAGTTGTTAGTGAGTTATCGATAGCTATGTGAATCGATGCAAAACGTAGAAACAGAACATTTTAGTAAGAAATATGTACCCGTTACGGGAGTAACGAGGTGGTAACTGAACTTCTGCACCGTTTGGCTTCGAGGTGGTATTTCGTTGGCTCTGCCCTCCATAGAAAAACAAAGCGTAACAAACGCTGTATCAGCTAATTCGCTACGCTTTGCCCAAATTTACTTTTTCGCTATGTGTTTATTTTAAAGTTTATCTGGATTTTTCGAAATTAATGTTTTCGGCAATTCCGTTTTATTATTTATTCTGAGCTTCTGTAATGGTCTCTACTAAACTATTGAGGTAAACTTCTATATCGGTATATCCCGAACTTAAAGTGTGAGCATTAGGGTTATTGTAACTATTCGGATTCAGGCCTACTTGTTTTTCCCATTCATCGGGCATACCGTCACCATCTGTATCGACCGGAGGCTCGGTACTGTTTAGTGTCGGCCAGCCACCTACTGTTTCTTGTGAATCTATTATACCCGGATAGTTAGCTCCGCTATAAGTGGCTGTACCATTCTTTACTTCGTTGATAATTCTTTTGTCGACAGCGTCGCGAACTAAAGAACATCCGGCATATTCGCATACACGGGTGTATGCATTTTCTGCCGAATGAGTAGTGACTTCGGTGGCATCTCCCATATCGGTAAATATGACAGAGGATTTGATAGAGGAAATTGTTCCACCCGGAAGCGAATAATTTCTTTCATCGGGATGTACGCCGATCCAGTTGTCATTACATACGTTATTTGCTTCTTGAGCAGTTGATGTAGTTGCTCCCATGTAGTTCCCGTTGATGTAAAATGTACCCCATTGACCGCTCATTTGCCCGTTGCTATATTCCCCTAAATCTGCATTCGGTGCAAATATTCGGTATTTTACGGTCGCAGAACTTTTTTCGGTCGCAGGTCCTGGTTTATAATAATTGTTTACCAGATTATAAGATCCTCCTTCTCCGGCATAACTGCTGTTTCCTCTCCAGTTATAAATAACGTTATTTCTGAAATCGACCTTTTCAAGATCGGGTAGGGCAGACATCCGGCTACCGTTGAAACGAGGGTTACGGCTGTCATGGTGCGCTAACAAGTTATGATGAAACGATGCGTTTTTACCTCCCCATATTCCTCCGTAACCGTGAGCTTCCTTGCTGTGTAGTGAAAGTCTGAGGCTTTCCGAAATCAAACACCATTGCATTGTGAAGTTGGTATTGTCATAAAATGAGGCACATTCATCTACACACCAACTGACAGAGCAATGGTCTATCATGATGTTTTTTCTTTTCGTTCCCCCGAAAGCATCCGCCCCGTCAGCATAAGTAGGGTCTATTTTGCCTGCTGCAATATCCTCTTTCATTTGGGCATCACCTAATCTGAATCTCATGTAACGGATAATTACATTATCAGCTTTTATCATTACTGGATATCCGGCAAGGCATATTCCATCACCCGGAGCTGTTTGTCCGGCTATGGTTACGTCTCCGTTTTCGATAGATAGTTCTTTTTTAAGTTTGATTGTTCCTGATATTTTGAAAATGATAATACGAGGTTCGTTTCGAGACAAAGCGTACCTTAAGGTAGTGTTGTCACTGAGTTCATCATTAAGAGAAGTGACATAGTATATTTTCCCACCTCTTCCTCCTGTCGTATTGCGGCCAGCTCCTTCTGCACCGGGAAAAGCGTAAGCCGTTTCTTGTATTTGTGTATTATTATTGCCATTCCCTGGTGTGTCTATATTACCTCCGGCAGAAAATGTTTCGTTATCTTTTCCACAAGAAATAAAACATATCGATGCACACAATAAAATTCCGGATAAAGTCATTTTTCTTGTTTTCATAGTTTTTTGTATGGTGTAATATTTTTATTGCTATATTATATTTTTAAACACAACAAATTTAGTCCGGAGTTTTTTGAGATAATAGGATTAATTGACATAATTGTGGCCATTTTTTTCCACATAAGCGGATTTTTTGTTTTTAGATAAGAAAGGTTGTTATGTATAACGAATTGTAATACAGTTAGTTAAAGATTGTATGTTTTAGAGTTTGTTTTAATTTCCCTTGGAACGGTACTGAGAGTTCTTTTTGGGAATGTTTTTTGTTTTTCATGAAATTACTGGAAGGAAAGTATAATATAGGACATGTTACTCGCCAGATAATAGGTGGGATATAGTAATATACAAATTTTATATCTTCCTTTCTTGGTATGGAGTGGAAAATAGAAATTATTTATATAAAAAATACAAGAAGCTGTCTCAAAAATTTTAGAGTTCAGCTTCTTGTATTTTTATGAAATGTTGAACTAGTTGTTTTCTGGACGTAATTTACGTACTACCATACCGGCTTGCCACATTTCACTTTCACGAAGTTCTTTTAACTCTTGATTTAAACCTTCACGATAGTTCGGTTTACTATTGGTATCGATAGAGCGTTGAGCCTCATTCCCTTTAGCGACTTCGCTATATAATTCTTCAAATACGGGTTTAGTTGCATCACGGAATTTTTTCCACCAGTCGAGAGCTCCTCGTTGAGCTGTGGTAGAACAGTTAGCATACATCCAGTCCATTCCGTTTTCTGCAATCAGTGGCATCAAAGATTGAGTAAGTTCCTCTATTGTTTCGTTAAAAGCCTCAGACGGAGTGTGTCCATTTGCTCGCAATACATCATATTGAGCAGCGAAAATACCTTGGATAGCACCCATCAGAGTACCGCGTTCTCCGGTTAAGTCGGAATATACTTCGCGTTTGAAAGTTGTTTCAAACAGATAACCTGAACCAACTCCGATTCCTAATGCAATGACTTTTTCTTTAGCTTTTCCGCTTGCATCTTGGAATACGGCATAGCTTGAGTTAAGACCACGTCCTTGAAGGAACATACGGCGCAAACTAGTTCCAGAGCCTTTAGGTGCAATAAGGATTACATCGATATCGGCAGGAGGAATGATGCCTGTACGTTCTTTGTATGTGATGGCGAATCCGTGTGAGAAGTAGAGGGTTTTACCTGCAGTCAGATGTTTTTTTACTTTAGGCCATACTTCGATTTGTGCCGCATCGGAAAGCAGATATTGGATAATGGTTGCTTTTTCACAGGCTTCTTCGATCTCAAACAATGTTTCTCCGGGAACCCATCCGTCTGCAACGGCTTTATCCCATGTTTTAGAATCTTTACGTTGTCCGACGATCACATTAAATCCGTTGTCACGAAGATTCAAGCTCTGACCGGGACCTTGAACACCGTATCCGATAACGGCTATGGTTTCATTTTTCAAAACTTCTCTTGCTTTTTCCAAAGGAAATTCTTCGCGGGTTACAACATTTTCTTCAACACCGCCAAAATTCATGATTGCCATAATGTTTTAATTTATAAAGTAGTTAATGAAATTTTTTGTATATATTCTTTACTAATTACGTTTAGAAAATTCTATTCTTCCTCGACATATAGTTTCTCCACTGCTGTTTCGTATTTCCGATGTATAAATATTTTCTGCAAGTTGTTCACGATAAAAACTCAATTTGTCACCATAACGGGCTTCACTGATATAATTGATCTCAAACCTACGAATAAAATTTTTGTCATACATATCCATCGAGAACATATCGAGTATATGTTCGATATATTTTACACTGTTTATGTGACGATTAATGTCTATATCGCTGTATCGAATAGGATAGATGATCGGATTTTCATCGTTTACCGGTTTTATTTTTGATTGCGGGGCAATCGGACAATCTTTCTCCCCTACATTGTTCTCGATATGGCGGAATGTTGTAATATCTACCGAAGTACGATTTTGTATATCTATAACTGACCAGATAGAACGGGCATATCCATATAGTTTTCCATCGGGACTGCTGAAACAAAAATTTCGCGCAGAAAAATGTTTATTGTAACTTTCGATCCATGTTTCTATTTTGTATTTATCGTAAATACCCGGATAGGAAGACATCTCTATCGCCAGTCTGGCCAGTACCCATGCCCGATTTTCTTTGATCAGGGTACTGTATCCTACTCCCCAGTTCTCTGCATGATATGTAGCTGTTTCAAGTATTCGTTTGACCAATAAGGTCAATGGAATTTCCTGTTGTGCATTTCCTTCGGCAGGTTCTAAATCATAAATATATGCCGCGATCTTTTTCTGTTCATTCTCCATAATGTTATTCTTTGGTAGAGAGACGTCGACACTCTTGTGCTTCGAGAAACAAACTTACATGTTCTACGGTCGATTTGGTGATTGCAACACGTCCTGAACGGACAAATTGCATAACTCCGAATTTACTCAATTCTTCGAACAGTTGTTGAGTCTCCTCCGTGTGGCCTGATTTTTCTATCACTGTATAAGTTCGGTTTACTTCCAGAATTCGGGCGTTATGGCGGCGAATAAGTTCTTCTATTCCGCTATCGTCCAATAATTTTTCTGTTGCGACTTTGTAAAGAGCCACCTCTTGGTAGAATATTTCGTCTTCGGTATAGAAGAATGCACGGAGTACATCAATGCGTTTTTCTATTTGTTGTACGACTTTTTGTATCGTATCTCGATCGCTGTTTGTTGTAATGATAAATTTGTGTATCCCTTCGATTGCCGAAGCAGAAACTGAAAGACTTTCGATATTCAGACGGCGGCGACCGAAAATAATCGATATCTGATTTAGAAGACCGACTTGATTTTCTGTATATACCGTTACTGTATATAATATAGATTCCATATGCTTCGTTCAATTAATATTTTTCAGTACTGTTTAATAAAATATCGGTAACGCATCCGCCTGCAGGAATCATGGGGAATACCATGCCTTCTTCTTCTACAGCGACATTTAATAAGTATGCTCCTTTGTGGGCGATCATTTCGGCAATGGCTTCGTCTAATTGAGAACGGTCTGTAACATCGCGTCCTTTGATGCCGTATGCGGCTGCTATAGCCTTGAAATCAGGATTAAGCATGTGCGTTTCGGAATATCTTTTTTCGAAAAACAATTCTTGCCATTGGCGTACCATGCCTAGGAAATTATTATTTAAGATGATGATCTTTATATCTGTCCCTGTTTGCATGACTGTACCTAACTCTTGAATGGTCATCTGAATGCCTCCGTCTCCGGTAAAAAAACAAACGGTACGTTCGGGTGCTCCCATTTTAGCTCCAATGGCTGCAGGAAGACCGAATCCCATAGTTCCTAAACCTCCGGATGTAACAATGCTTCGCGTACGAGTATAATTAAAATATCGTGCTCCCATCATTTG
This sequence comes from Coprobacter fastidiosus, assembly GCF_030296935.1. NCBI lineage: Bacteria > Pseudomonadati > Bacteroidota > Bacteroidia > Bacteroidales > Barnesiellaceae > Coprobacter > Coprobacter fastidiosus. The sequence goes on from NZ_AP028032.1 coordinate 3,136,610, forward strand.
GTTTTGTCCTACATCGGTAACCAGAATGGCGTTGTTGCCTGTTGCTTCAGAAATCTTTCGGACTACTTCACCCATTTTTAAAGCTCCGTTTTCGGGATATACTTCCGGACGGACGACTTTTTCATATTCGGTTTTCTCACAGATTTCAAATTCCGATAGCCATTCGGTATGTTTATTTATATTAACTTTGTCGAGCAGTGCCGAAAGTGTGGATTTTGCATCCCCTAATACAGTGACATCTGCATGAACATTTTTGTTGAATTCTGAGGGATCTATATCGAAATGGATCACCTTTGCTTGTTTCGCATATGTGTCTAAACCTCCGGTTACCCGATCGTCGAAACGCATTCCTACAGCAATGAGAAGATCACATTCATTGGTTTTTATATTCGGACCGATATTCCCATGCATTCCCAACATCCCTTTATTTAGACGATGGGCGGTCGGTATTGCGGACAGTCCTAATAATGTGCAGCCTGCAGGAATGTCGGCTTTTTCCATTAATCTCAATATTTCATTTTCGGCATGGCTCAAGATGACACCTTGCCCTATCAGAAGCAGAGGCCTTTTTGACTGATTGATTAATGTTGCCGCACGGTTTATTTCCTCTTTGTTAATTGGGGGATAGGGATTGTAGCTTCGTATGAAATTGCATTTTTGATAATGAAATTCAGCTGTTCCTACTTGCGCATCTTTGGTGAAGTCCAGTACTACAGGCCCTGGACGTCCCGAACGGGCAATATAGAAAGCTCTTGCTACGGCCCAAGGAATATCTTCGGTACGGCGTATTTGATAACTCCATTTGGTAACCGGTTGAGTAATTCCTACGACATCGGTTTCCTGGAAAGCGTCAGTACCTAATAGTGAGGAACTGATTTGTCCGGTAATAACAACCATGGGAGTGCTGTCTACCATGGCATCGGCTACTCCTGTAATGATATTTGTTGCTGCCGGACCAGAAGTTACCAACACTACACCTGTTTCACCGGATACTCGGGCAAAGCCTTGAGCTGCATGAGTCGCCCCTTGTTCATGTCTTACCAAGACATGTTTTAGCCTGTCTTTGTAATTGTGCATACAATCAAAAACCGGCATGATAGCTCCTCCGGGATAGCCGTAGATCAATTTTACATTTTCTTCTAATAAAGAACGGATCAAAGCTTCTGATCCTGATATTTTATCTGTTGCCATATAAATATTTTCTGCAAAAAACTATTGCTTTTATTCTATAATACGTACCGCTCCTTTATCGGCCGAGCTAACCATAGCTGCATATGCTTTTAATGCTTTAGAGATATTCCGTTCTCGCTTTGCCGGAGTAAAAGCTTTTTTCCCTCGAGCTTCTTCTGCAGAGCGGCGTTCGGCTAATTGCTCGTCACTTAGTTTGACATTGATCGTACGTTTCGGGATATCGATTTCGATAATATCTCCATCCTTGACAAGTCCGATATTTCCTCCGGCTGCCGCTTCTGGAGAAATGTGTCCTATCGATAATCCTGATGTTCCTCCGGAGAAACGTCCGTCGGTGATCAGAGCGCATTCTTTTCCTAAATGTCTAGACTTTATGTAAGAGGTCGGATATAGCATCTCTTGCATGCCGGGTCCACCTTTCGGACCTTCATAAGTGATGACGACAACATCACCTTTTTCGACATCACCCTTTAAAATTCCTTTGCAGGCCTCTTCCTGTGATTCGAATACTTTGGCTTTCCCGGTAAAGTGAAATATGCTTTCATCTACTCCGGCTGTTTTTACAACACATCCGTCAATTGCAATGTTCCCTTTGAGTACAGCAAGACCTCCGTCTTTTACGTATGCGTGTTCAAAATCCCGAATGCATCCGTTGATGCGGTCATTGTCTAAAGAGTCATACCGGTTGTCTTGAGACCCCATTTTGAGATTATATTTGTTACCGGGTGCGCTTTTCCATAGTTCGGCAGCTTCTTCTGTGTATTCTGACCCGTCGATGGCATATCGGGCGATTGCCTGTTCCAAAGTCAGACCATCGACTCGATGCACATGGGTGTCCAATAATCCCTGTTTTGCTAATAAACTCATAATGGATAGAATGCCGCCGGCACGATTTACATCCTGAATATGATAATGTGAGTTGGGAGCGACTTTGCAAAGTACGGGTGATTTGCGAGATAGACGATCTATATCGTCCATTGTAAAATTGACACCGGCTTCTTGAGCTATCGCTAATAGATGTAGTACTGTATTAGTAGATCCTCCCATAGCAATATCGAGAGTCATAGCATTAAGGAATGCATTGCGTGTGGCTATGCTGCGGGGTAGTACCGATTCGTCTCCATCTCGGTAATATTTGTAACAGTTCTCAACGATCTGCGCTGCTGCTTTGATAAATAATTTTTCTCTGTTGACATGGGTAGCGACAATAGTGCCGTTACCGGGAAGTGCCAGACCTATGGCTTCGTTCAGACTGTTCATGGAGTTTGCCGTAAACATCCCAGAACATGAACCGCAAGTCGGGCAAGCAGTACGTTCTACTTCAGCAACTTGCTTATCACTTATAGTTTCGTCTGCCGATTCTATCATCGCGTCGATAAGGTCAAGAGAACGCCCGTTTAGGTTACCGGCTTCCATAGGGCCTCCGGATACGAATATTGTCGGGATATTAAGCCGCATGCTTGCCATTAACATACCCGGGGTGATTTTGTCGCAATTACTGATGCAAACCATTGCATCTGCCTTGTGGGCGTTTACCATATATTCGACACTATCGGCGATAAGATCACGAGAAGGGAGAGAATATAACATACCGTCATGTCCCATAGCAATACCGTCATCGATCGCTATTGTATTGAATTCGGCTGCAAAGCAGCCTGATTTTTCAATCTCTGTTTTGATTTTTTGTCCGATTTCATGCAAATGTACATGTCCCGGGACAAATTGTGTAAACGAATTAACAATAGCGATAATGGGTTTTCCTATCTGATCTTCTTTCATCCCGTTGGCCCGCCATAATGCTCTTGCTCCGGCCATTCGGCGTCCTTGTGTGCTGGTTGCACTATGCAATTGATGTTTCATTATTCTTATCGTTTTATATACAAAAAGACCTTTCTACTATATGAAGAAAGGTCTTTTTACTTTATTTTATTTATGCTATTCACATAAAGTAACTACATACCTTTCTTCTTTCACTCCCACACGACGACATCGAGTAGAGATAAACCAAGAAGGTTAATGATATGTAGAATAATACTAATCATAATCGTTATTTGTATTACATTGTCATTTTGTATTACGATGCAAAGGTATAGCTTTCATTTTATATTCCAAATAAAATAGTAGAAAAAAAACATTGATAGTAAAAAAATATCATATATAGTCCTGTTTTAATGATAAATTATTATAAAACAAAGAACGATGAATTTTAAATTTAGTATTGGACTAAATAATTGAAAACTATGTTTTATTGTTGATAACATAATTTTGAGTTGTTAATTTTGTGCATAAAACAATATTTCTGTACGTTTGTAAAGAGATTCTGAAATTACATCTGCTCCTCGGATAAGGTAAAAATATGAGATACTTCCGCTTTTTATTTTGTTTGTTCGGTTTATTGCTGGTTGCATCTTGCAATACGACTCGGCATGTAGGAGAGGGGCAATATCTTTTGAATAAGGTGAGTGTAACTTCTGATAATAAGAATGTGAAATCATCGGAGTTAAAATCGTATGTAAGGCAAGAACCTAATCATAAAACTTTTGGTTTAGTTGGGCTTCCTTTGTTTTTCTATAATCTTTCAGGAGACAAAGATACTCGTTGGAATCGGTGGCTGAGAAAAGTCGGGACACCGCCGGTGATTTATGATCCTGACTTGACAGAGAAGTCACGTTTAGAGATTACGAAAGCATTACGTAACCGAGGATATGAAAATGCCGTGGTGACGGTAGATACTATTGCCCGGAAAAAAAAGATGAAAGTCCGTTACCAGGTTAAGCCGGGAAAACCATATCATATTGAAAATATAACTTATAATATTCCTAATGATAGCATTGCCCGTATTATATTAGCTGATACTTCGGCTTTTCTATTGAAGAAAGGGGCTATTTTTGATCGGAACTTGTTGGAGCAGGAACGTCAGCGTATTTCTACGTTGTTAAGAAACAGGGGATATTATGCTTTTAATAAAGAATATATTACCTATACGGCTGATACGACGTCTCGAAATTATGAAGTGGATCTGGAACTGAATCTTATGCCTCCTTTGTTGCAGGATACCACTCGTTCGGATATGGTATTCAGCAAGCATGAAGTATATCATATCCGGAATGTCTATTTTATGACCGATTATAACCCGATGAATATCGAGCAAGATTTACGTTTCAATGTAAAAGATACGGTCGATTATAAGGGCTTCAGGATATTTTATGGGAATAAAAAATACTTGACGCCTGCAACTTTAGTGGAAAATTGTTATATACGTCCCGGAATGCGTTACAGTAATAGGGCGGTCGATAACACATTTTCTGCATTTGGTCGTCTTCGGGTAGTAAAATATGTCAATATACAATTTCACCCTCTCAATATTGACGGAGATCCTGTATTGGATTGTTATATTTTGTTGACCGAAGGCAAGCCTCAGACGATCTCTGTAGATGTTGAAGGTACTAATTCGGCAGGAGATCTGGGTTTTGCGCTTGGTTTGACGCATCAGCATCGGAACATGTTTCACGGGTCGGAAACATTTACGACCAAATTAAGAGCAGCTTACGAAAGCCTTTCGGGGGATTTGGGAGGGCTTTTGAACGATAATTACCTTGAGTTGGGTGCGGAAGTCGGAATTTCATTTCCGAAGTTCCTTTTCCCTTTTGTTAGTCCGACGGTACGTCGGCGTATGCGTGCGACAACCGAATTCACATTGAATTTCAACTATCAGCAACGTCCCGAATATACTCGGGTAATTGCAGGTGGCGGATGGAATTATAAATGGTATAGTCATAATAATATGTATCGGCATCATCTCGACTTGGTAGATATCAGTTATATTTATTTGCCGAAAACGACCGAGCGGTTTATCAGTAATCTTGATAGTATTGCTTCGAGTAATCCTTTGTTGAGGTATAGCTACGAGAACCATTTTATTATGCGTTCTTCCTATGTTTTTTATCAATCAAACTTGAGGCCGGGAGTAAAGAAAGTTTCCGGAAATATTTACACTTTACGAGCTGCGGGAGAGATAGCCGGTAACTTGTTGTATGGTATATCTAAACTTACTAGACATAAGCCGGGAGAATATGGAGAATACAGTATATTGGGAATTCGTTATGCGCAGTATGCAAAAGCCGACTTGGATTATGCTTATACTATTTTGTTGAATGAGCGTAATTCGCTGGCATTGCATGTAGGGGCAGGAATCGCAGTTCCTTATGGAAATTCTGAGATGGTACCGTTTGAAAAGCGTTATTTTTCGGGGGGAGCTAATAGTGTGAGAGGTTGGTCGGTCCGAGGTCTTGGCCCGGGACGTTACAGAGGAACGAATCCTATGACGGATTTTATGAATCAATGCGGGGATATTCGATTAGATATGAATGCAGAATATCGCAGTAAATTGATTTGGAAACTTGAACTGGCTGCATTTTTAGATGCCGGGAATATTTGGACAATACGTAATTATCCGTCACAACCCGGAGGTAAATTTCAATTGAAATCTTTTTATAAGGAGATTGCGATGGCTTATGGCTTAGGTATGAGACTAGATTTTAACTATTTTATTTTACGCCTTGATTTGGGGATGAAGTTGTATGATCCTTCAGTTGTGAATAAAAGTAAGTGGGTGATTTCTTATCAAAATTTTAATCGGGATGCGACATTGCATTTTGCTGTAGGATATCCCTTCTGATGGTTGTATATAAAAATACATTTGTCATATTTGGAAATCCGATAAAAAATATTACCTTTGCATCGCTTTTGAATAAAAAGTAAGGCCGGTCGGGTAGCTCAGCTGGATAGAGCAACAGCCTTCTAAGCTGTGGGTCCTGGGTTCGAATCCCAGCCCGATCACCGAAATAATAAGCAGTTAGTCGAATGATTAACTGCTTATTATTTATATGTTTTCTTGCAATTCTTTGTTTTGGACTGGATTTGCTATCACAGTTAAAACTTGATGAATGGCAATAATAAGTGTAGATCTGTCAATTTTTTTACTTTTACAGGTAGTGAATTACTGATACTATATTTAATATTTTCTATACTTACAGGAATGGCATTATCAAAACTTGATTCCCCTTTTATCGGTATTGCCGATTTTACAGATTCTATTTTGACGGGAATTTCAGTATTGTGTAATTAACACCGGTGATACGAACGTCAACGCCTCCATCGTTTAATTGTTTTAATGTTGTAGAAGCGGCTCTAAGGGTAGGAATTACTCCATTATTTTTGAAAATCAGAGTGATTAGACAAATAGCAATAATAGTTAAAGTACTTTTGGTATATAAATTTATTTTCATAAAAGTAGAATTTAAATAGTTGTTTTATAAGCTTGTTTTTTATTAAAATTAAATATAATCTTTTTATATTAAAAAATAATGATACTATTTTTTTATATTGAGCTTTTAGTATTGAAAATTTTACTTTTCTGTTTTCTTTTTTTAAGAAAGTCTGTATAGGTTTTTTTGTATAAATTATGAATATCTGTTCATTTGTATTCTAATTGGAATTGTTTTTGCTGTAAAAAACACTTTTGTTTATATTAGATTTAATATAAATATTCTTAAATTGTTATTAATAAGGAATTTATCCTATTTCATGTCTGAATATTTATTGTTTGTATAATTAAAAATTTTTTTCTGTATTAAAAAAATGTATTTTTGTTCATTATAATATCGAATACACAGATATAAACATTATTTGGACTAAATCATTTAAAATTGTAATTATGGAATCATTTAAATCTTCTATTTTTAAAGACAAAGCTTTGAAAGCTCTTTCGGGGAAATGGAAGCCATCTGTTATTGTTTCGCTTGTGACTATGCTTATCATAGGGGGAAGTATTGCATTACAGCACGTTTCAGTGCTGTTATATTATGCTGTTTTTGTGCTTTTTGGAAGTATAGTTTCTATCGGGTGTACGTATGTCTTTCTTGATTTGTATCGTGATAAAAAAGAGCCTCGAGTTGCCGATCTCTTTACTCCTTTTCGACAATACGGACGTATTGTTACCTGTTATATTCAGGTGCTAATGTTTATTATATTATGGTCGTTGCTTTTGTTTGTTCCGGGAATAATAAAGGGATTATCTTACTCAATGTCTTATTTTATATTGAAGGACCGTCCGGAACTATCTCCGGCAGAAGCCATAAAAGAAAGTATGCGCTTGATGAACGGTCATAAAGCCGATTTGTTTATTTTACAGTTGAGTTTTATTGGGTGGGCAATACTTGGTCTCATTACCGTTATCGGATTTATCTGGGTTATTCCTTATATAAATACCTCTATTGCCGCATTCTATGAACAGTTGAGGAATAAAGATACTGGGTCTTTGAATACTGTTACAGAATAAAATAAAATTGAAAAATGGTCAAAAATAATGGTCCTCAAAAAGTTCTCTATTTAGCTTTTTGAGGACCATTATTAAAATTTGCCATATTTGTTTGCATCAGAAAATGCTTATTTTGTGTATTTGAGAATAAAATTGACAATGGGTGTCGGATCTGTCAAACTGTGTGGATGGTGTCCGCAACCGAGTTTTGTGATTACTCTAACTGTACCTCCCAGTTCTAAGTAACGTTTTCTGATAATATCCATGTGCTGTTCGAAGGGTACAGCTTCATCGCTGTCACCGCAAACGCTGATAATCGGAATATTTGCCTCTGCCAAAGCTTTGAGCCTGTAAATAGATTTTCCTTTATCTTCAGTCATTTGATTGTCTTTTAAATTCCATTCCTTCAATACATCGTTCCATAATTTTTTATTGTCTCTTCCAGGCCATAAAAAAAGATCACATAAAGGTGCATCGACATACAGACATGCTACTCGGTCGGTATTTTGTGCAGCCCAGTTGAACGCAAAGAATCCTCCTCTGCTGAACCCCTCGACGGTTACTTTGGAGGAAAGTTGATAAAAATCTCTCATATAGTTGCAAAATTCAGTTCCTAACTTTACGGCATGAGGACTTCCGTATAAATGAGTGAGATCATAATAGGCGACATGAAACCCTTTTGCTAACAGAGCAATATCTACGCTGGGAAATGCTGCGAAAAACGCCGGTCGCCATATCCAAGGATTTCCCGGAGCAGCTTTTTGGGGAACTACTACGATGGCGTTACGGTTTTTAAATTTGAAATCATATCGATCATATCGCTCCCATTTGCTTTTTATTCCGGGAAAAGCTTGCAGAGTCATGGTATTGCTTTTCATTTTTGATGCTTTCATAAACTGTTTCTGCAATGATAATTGCTCCTTCGGGGTTTGGGTGTATTTTATCCGGAAAGAGATTTGGCATATTATCGGTCGCTGTATGTATATCGATGACAGGTAGCTTTTTTTCTTGTGCGATTTGTCGGATGATGGGTATGATTCCTTTGGTTATGATACTGTCATTGATACCCCATTGTATTCCATAAGCTTTTGCCGGAGTGCATAGATATATTTTAGGCTGGGATGAAAGAGCCTGAAAATCTTGAATCATTGTTTCCAAATCAGATTTGAAGTCATTCTTGTATTTCCAGTTCTGAGGCTTGGAGTCATTCGTCCCTAATTTGATAATGACTATGTCCGGTAAAAATTTTAAGGCATCCCGATATGTTTTTTCTTTCATATAGGGATTATCGCCTTTGTTTATAATAATACGTCCGCTGATCCCGAAATTACGCACTAAATAGTCTTTTCCCAGCATTTGGTTCAATACAGACGGATAACTATCTTTATCTCGGTTTTTTATACCTGATCCTGCAGTTATGCTATTCCCGATACAGGCAACTTTTATTTGTGTATAAGCTGTCGAATATAGAAATACAATAAAGGCAAATAATACTATTTTTTTCATTGTGTGTGTTTGTGTATTAATGAAAAATATTTTCTTTAAGTTCTTTTTATTCACTCAAAGATTCTAAAATTTTTTTTGCAACTTGTTCTGCAAGTACTTGATAGCCTTTGTCTATAGGATGCACACCATCTCCTCCGATAAAATATTCGGGATGGTCGAGTATTAGATTGAATAAATCGTTGGTTTTTATATCTTTTGCTTTTGAAATATGTTTTTGTGCTATTTCATTTCTGGTAACAATGCGAGCTACTCTTTCTTCGAGTCGTTCGCAGTATTTCCCTGTGCGTATAGGTGTGGTTGTAGCCCAAATCAGTTTCGCATTCGGTGCATTTTTGCAAATAGCTTTGATCATGTCGGGAAATGCTGCATCATATTCGTCTTCGGTATATTCCCAGCCGTGTAATCCGTTATTGAAGTGTACTAAATCGAATTTCTCGTAACTCATTATCAGATTTATTTCTTGAATGAGTGCCGGATCTCCTAAACTTTTGGAAGTTGTTAATCGCGCTACATAAGCTTTCCCTTTGAGTAATTTTTCAACTTTAGGATAATATCCTCGTGTAATGGAGTTTCCGATAAGCAATACTCTTGGTAATTTGTCATCGTTAGTATGTGGTAACCATACATCTATCCATTCTACTGTTTCTCGTTTAGGTGTAATTTTTTTCGCCTGAACCGAATTTGCTGTAAAAATAAAAATCGCAATGATAAAAATGATCTTTGAAAGTTTCATGGTTTTGTGTGTTTAATATGTGTGTTTTATGAAAAGAAAAAATGTACTATAAAATGATAAACAAAATTATCTTCCTTTATCTGAATATGAAATACCTTTCTGTTAAATAAGTATAAATTTATAAATTCAAAAGCTCGATTTTGTAAAGATTGGTTGATTTCTTATCTCGGTATAGGTAATTGCAGGAGTTAAACAAAGTTTATAGGAATGGAGTGCACATTTGAGCCAATAACCCTACAAAACGTTTCCATACCGATCTTTTTCTCCATTTTTCCGGTGTAAGCATAGTGCAATTTTGCTTGTCTTTTTCAAAAATTTCAGAGAGTTCTTCTGTTATCTCTTTATCAAAAATGAACGCATTTACTTCATAGTCATATCGTAAGCTTCTACTGTCGAGATTCGCTGTTCCTACAGTACAGAAAGTACTGTCTATCATCATGATTTTAGAATGATGAAATCCTCCGTTATATAAGTAAATATGAGCTCCTTTTTTCATTAGATTATGGGCAACACGAATCGAACCTTCAGGTGTAAATGCGATATCTGCTTTTGCGGAAATCATGATTTCTACATTGATCCCGCGTTTTAATGCCGATTTTAAAGCTTTTCTTATAGAACGAGTAGGTAAAAAATATGGATTTACAATTTGTATATTCGATTTTGCTACGTCGATTGACTTTGCATAGGTTTGTCTTATTTGTTTTGGCGATTTTTTCGGAGTTCGATCAACAATAGCTATCGATTTACCTTTATGAAATGTTGTATCTGAATAAATGGGAAAATACACTGTCCCGCTGATATTCTGTTTAGTAGTCTTATTCCAGATAGAAAGGAATATCTCTTGCAGATAATGTGTGGCTTTTCCCTCGATGCGTACATGCATATCCCTCCATTCTCCTATTTCCGGCAAGCCTTTAATATAATAGTCGGCAATATTCATACCTCCGACATAGGCGATTGTTCCGTCTATAACAGCAATTTTCCGATGATCTCGATGAAATACGTGGTTTATATAGGGAAAACGCAGGGGGTCGAAATGATAAATTTCGATCCCTTTTTCACGTAAATTCTTTAAGTGTTTTTTTTTCAATGGTCGGCTGTTTGACCAGTTTCCGAATGCGTCGAACAGAGCTCGTATTTCTACGCCTTCTTGAGCTTTATGAGCCAGTAAGGTAAAAAGTTCATTAGCAATAGAATCGTTGCGGAAATTGAAGTATTCAAGATGTATATGATGTTTGGCTTTTTTTATAGCAGAGAATAAATCATCAAATTTTTCTTTTCCGCTTTTAAGCAAATGAATTTTATTATCTGTTGTAACGGGAATGTCGGCATCAGATAAAAATTGAATTACTGCCGAGTCACTGGTGATGGTATCTGATGGTTTTGAATGAAAAAATATTGTATCTTGTTGGGCATATAAGTTGTTTACAAATCCGAACATGATGATTGGCAGGAAAAAGAAAAATCCTTTTTTTAGATAGTCTGCAGTTAGAATTATGCGATAAATAAAATGATAGATAAAAGACATGTTCAGATTTGTATTTGGGTAATTCGTTTTTATAAAAAAATTATTGTTCTAAAGTTTATACATAAATAATAAATAGTTTGTACGATAGCTAGAATTAAGAACCTGTTCAAAAGTTTATCCGGAATGAAATAAACCTGTTTCGGATTATTTAAAAAAGAGAGAATAGCCTCTTGTTTTAAGTTTTAAGAGTCTTTCAAAATTCTAAAATTATTTTGTTGTAATAATTAGAATATTCTCATAATATTTTCTTTTGGAAAAAAAGAAATAGGCTCTTAAATTATTTTACGAAATTACCTAAAAATGTAAAGATTGTCAAGCCGCTATTTTATTATTTCTACTAAAAAAATTGTCAAAATCTTTCTTTTTATGGCCTTTTCCCCCTTTTTTCAAAAAAGGAGGATTCTGTTATTTATGGAATCCAATTTACGATTCCATTTGCAGGATGTTTTTTTCTCCATTCGATAAAATCAGAGTAATTATCTATTCCGTTTTCAATTACGGCTTGATAATATTCTATTCCCATGATTTTTTCCGTATCTGGAGTTTCGTTCTTCAGAGTTAAAATGGCTAATTTTTTTTCAGGGGTAAGAGCTGCACAAATGTTGTCGGCAACTTTTTCAAAATAGCCATCATATCGAGATCCTTTTAAAATATGGATCATGTCTATTTGCCACAGGTCGTTATCTTTATCTATATACCAAGCATGCCATTCGATGCAATGTTCCTCTGTATCGATAAGATTGTTGTATTCGATTTTTGTTATAGAAGGACTTTGGGCTAATTGTGCGATGGCCTTGAAACTGTCATAGATGTTAAGCTGTGTGGTGTAAATATGAAAGTCGATGTCTTTATGTTTTAGGAGTAGGCCCATTCTTAAAGAACCGACCAGATTGATTTCTGCTCCTATCGACTTCCATATATTTATTATGTTTGTTTCTTCTATGATGTTTTTTGCTCGTTTTTGATTTTTTTCGGCGAGGGCAAATATAGGGTTCTCCATATTATATTTTTAGTTAGTAAAAAGCAAATATAATATTTTGAAGGAAAATATCGAAGTCATGATTTCTATTATGCGATTAGATCAATAGAAAGAAATCCAAATTGATGTTATTAAGCTATTTGCTTGTAATTAATCAGAGAGATGTTAGAGGAAAGTAAGATGAGAAATTTTTTTATTATTGTATGTGTATAACTGTTTAAAAAATAAGTATGTATGTTTTATACATGACTTTTATATTTGAAAATGTATCGGAAAGTGATAAAAAAGTGCATGGATAATTTGCAGAAATAAAAATAAAGCGTACCTTTGCAACGCATTTGGAAAAACAAATGCCCGCGATGATTCGCTAGCTCAGCTGGTAGAGCACAACACTTTTAATGTTGGGGTCCTGGGTTCGAGCCCCAGGCGGATCACTTAGGAATCAGAGAGTTACGCCAAAGTAATTCTCTTTTTTTATGTCTAAATTGCGTTGGTTTACATGGTTCAGTTAAACCGAGAGTTAAACTAAGAATGATAATAACGGTTAATGTAATATCCTGTAAATCAAAAATTTTAAGAATAATGAATCACTACTTATGGTGAGAATTTGTAAAGACGGTAAGAAGAAGTACAAAAGCTTAGGAATCTCAGTCAATCCTGCACATTGGGACTTCAAGAAGAATCTGCCCAAGCCCAAGTGTCCCAACCATGAAGCATTGTTTATTATAAACAAGAGGATTAGCGTTTTTATTGAAAGTTTGGTACTTAAGTATCCCCGGATTCTAATCTGTTTATTTATGCCTTTTTTAATTTGTATTTAATCGAGATGTTTTTATTTCTTTAATATAGAATCGTGATCTTTGTGAATGTAATTTTTTGGGATTATAAATTAATGCTATTTTTGCATATCTTGAATTTTAATCATCAACATAAACACTATCATACATGAAAAATCAAATTTTTTATTGCGTTTTATTTGTTTTATGGGGTTTTTGCGCTCATACGGGAAAGGCTCAGAATACTTTTCCGTTTCAAAACCCTGATCTTTCTTTCGAAAAAAGGGTAGATGATTTGGTATCTCGGTTGACATTGGAAGAAAAGATTTCCCAAATGTTGAATAAAGCTCCGGCTATCGAGCGTTTGGGCATTCCGGCCTATGATTGGTGGAATGAATGTTTGCATGGAGTTGGACGTACACCTTATAAGGTGACGGTATTTCCACAAGCCATAGGTATGGCTGCAACATGGGATGATGCTTTATTTCAACAAGTTGCATCATCTATTGCCGATGAAGGCCGGGCTATATATCATGATGCCATATCGAAAGGGGTTCATGAAATTTATCATGGATTGACTTATTGGACTCCGAATATTAACATTTTTCGAGATCCGCGCTGGGGAAGAGGACAGGAGACTTACGGAGAAGACCCTTATTTGACCGGAACTTTAGGAAAAGCTTTCGTCAACGGTTTGCAGGGTGATGATCCTAAATATTTAAAAGCATCGGCATGCGCAAAACATTATGCCGTGCATAGTGGTCCGGAAATTTCCCGGCATTTTTTCAATACAGAAGTGAGCATGTATGATTTGTGGGACACATATTTACCTGCTTTCAGGGATTTGGTCGTGGATGCGAAAGTGTCGAGCGTAATGTGTGCTTACAATGCTTTGGCCGGTCAGCCGTGTTGTGGAAATGACCTTTTAATGCAGGATATTTTAAGAAAACAATGGAAGTTTACCGGTTATGTGACATCTGATTGCGGAGCTATTGATGATTTTTTGAAGCATAAAACTCACGCCGATGCTGCTCATGCCTCGGCTGATGCCGTATTGCATGGAACAGATCTTGAGTGTGGGCAGAATATATATGTAAAACTGGTCGATGCCGTGAAACAAGGACTTATTACCGAAGCTCAGATCGATGAATCGGTAAAGCGCCTTTTTATGACCCGGTTCCGTTTGGGCCTTTTTGATCCTGCAGATCGGGTAAAATATGCCGATACTCCGTTGTCTGTTCTTGAATGTGACGAACACAAGGCATTGGCTTTGAAAATGTCCAGGGAATCGGTTGTGTTGTTGAAAAATGATAATGTATTGCCTTTACGTAAAAATTTAAAGAAAATTGCTGTTATAGGTCCGAATGCCGATGACTCGACTGTTGTATTGGGAAATTATAACGGCTTTCCCTCCAAGGTGATTACTCCGCTGGAGGCAATACGTTCGAAAGTCGGAAAGCGCACACAAGTCATTTACGATAGAGCGATAGATTGTGTGAAACCTTCGGATGAAAAAACCTTAAATGCTTTGATAGAACGCTTAAAAGGTGTAGATCAGGTGATCTTTGTAGGGGGAATATCTCCTCGTCTTGAAGGTGAGGAATTGCCGATCTCGGTCGATGGATTTCGAGGTGGAGACCGTACGACAATTGCTTTACCTGAAGTACAGACTGAATTGATGAAAAAAATGAAAGAGGCGGGTTTGCCGGTTATTTTTGTGATGATGACGGGTAGTGCTTTAGGTATAGAATGGGAATCTCAGAATATTCCTGCTATCCTGAATGCATGGTATGGCGGTCAATTTGCAGGACAAGCAATTGCAGATGTATTATTTGGCGATTATAATCCTTCGGGGAAGCTGCCTGTTACGTTCTATCGTTCGGATAGCGATTTGCCGCCTTTCGGAGCGTTTTCTATGGCAAATAGAACTTATCGCTATTTCAAAGGTGAAGCGTTGTATCCGTTCGGCTTTGGGTTAAGTTATACGATGTTCGATTATTCTGTACCGCAAGTCGTATCCGGAGGAAAAGTCGGTGAGCCGATAAAAGTTTCGGTAAAAGTTAAAAATATAGGGAAGAAAAATGGGGATGAAGTTGTCCAACTGTATCTTTCTCATGAAGGTGTGGAAAAAGCTCCGATTACGGCTTTGAAAGGATTTAAGCGAGTTTATTTGAAAGCAGGAGAAGAAAAAACGCTTTCGTTCGAGATTTCTCCGAGAGATATGTCTTTGCCGGATGATAACGGGATCATAACTGTATTTCCGGGTAAGAAAACAATATACGCAGGAGGAATGTCGCCTACTTCTGAGGCTAAGTCGAAAGGATTGGTAAAAAGTTCTGTATGCCAGATTACAGGAGATGCTTATGTAATAAGATGATTGGGTTTTAGAAGTATAATTTGTAACAGATTCTGAGGCGGTCATTTTGACCGCCTTATTTTTTGTTTAGACAATCTGTTTTCTATTTTTTTTGCTGTCATGAGGCTTTGTTTGTCTTTCTTATCGAGGCTGAAAATACTCTTAAAAATAAATATATTGAGAAACAACTTCTGTTATGATAGGACCAAAATATATAAGAGTCTGCTATAATACTCATTATTTCCTTTCTGTTATTTAGTTAAAAATAGATGTTTGTTTTTGCTATGTTCATTAATAGTAAAATCGGAGTGCTTCTGAAAAATATCGGAAATAGAATTCTTAATGTATAGATATACTGACAGAGAAGACATGCTAAATATCTTTTTTTTAATTCGAATAGAAAAATGTTTATATAAATCATGTGAAAGTTGTCTGTTAAAAATGATATTGAATGAACTGTGATTATAGATTTATTCATTTCTTTGCCTTACTCTATTAATAGTTTTGTAATATTATAGAAATGCTGATAGAAGTTTTTTGTAAATTATTTTTGATAGGTAATTATTTGAAATATTAAATAGTTTTATCATTGATATGAAAATCTTATATGCTTATTTTTTTAGATGTCAATTTATTTGTATTTTAATTGAGTATGATAAAATTAATTTGTATTTGTTGTATATTTTAATTGTTTTACCGGGTTTAAGTTTGATTTGAGTGCTAAAGAATATTTCTATCGGATTCCTTATTTAATTGTTTTTTAATCACTAATTAATATAAAATAAAGAGGTGAATTAATACTTTAGATATACTTTTGTTTCAGAAATAGTAGGCAATAATAGGATTTGCTGAAAATTTACACTGTGGGTTTTGAATTTGAAAAATGTAATAGTTTTTTTAATATGATAGAAAGATTGATCTTAAATCAATAATAAATTAATAACAAATTGTAGAATTAAAACTTGATTATCATGAGAAATGTAAGTACTCTGAAAAGGATAGCACTTGCTATTTTGTTTGCAGGTCTTTTTACTTCATCTTATGCTGATGCCAAGAAGTATTATTTGTCACCTGAAGGTAGTGATGATAATGATGGATTGACAGAGGCTACAGCTAAGGCCTCGGTTAGTGGTGTAATTACTGAAATTTATAAAAGTCCGACTTTGGCTCAAGATACAATGGGGCATACACCTGTGGAGGTTTATGTAGACGGAATTATCGATATTACTAAAGAACCTTCAAAATCGGGGGGATGGAGAGATATTATCGGTAATGCGGGAGATTACGCTACCGGTTATCCTCAATCGTTAAAAGGTCCTGATGGAGTAGAGCGTGAATATCGCACATGGAATGCAAACGGTGGAGATATGGGTGTATTATTTTTGGATGTACCGATGACATTTATCGGGAAAGATACCATGACTTGTGGGTTTACCGGAAGTGATAGAAGTCGTATATTTCGGATTGACGGAGGTTTGACCGGTGGAAAACATACTTTTAAGAACTTGCGTTTTACGAATGGTAAAGGCGCTAGTGATACAGGAGGTGCTTGTTATATAAGAAGTATAAGTGTCGATTTTGAAAATTGTTTTTTTACGGGGAACAAAGTCCTGACTCGTGGTAATGACAACAGTAATCAAGGAGGTGCTATGGTGATTATTGCAGCAAACATCAATATGGATAATTGTGAGTTCCGTCATAATTTCGGTGGTCTCGGTGGTGCTATTTCTTGGCAGGGCGGTGGTGCTGTTAATATTACAAATACACTCTTTTATGCTAATAATGCTACTTGGGTGTCGGACGATGCAGGAGGTGGTATTTGGGGAATTCCCGATGGTTATGGCGCAGCGAATAAAGGCGGTGCAATAGGTATTTCTTTGAGCAATGGAAAGAATAATAAATTGCATGTAAAAAATTGTCGTATGGTCCATAATGGAGCTAATAATTCCGGTGGTGCTATTTATTTTGAAGAAACAGGGGCTGCCAATAATGGAGCGGAGACTCCTATCACATTTGAAAATTGTGTTATAGCAGATAATTTTGCAATGTCGAGTTGGAATGGAAACGGAAACGCTGATGCTGGAAAGGGTGGAGGTGCTATTTATATGCACAATGCTGTTCCCAATATGCAAGGATTTTTTGTAAAGTTTAATCTGGTAAATACGACGATTCTTTATAATTATGCGCAAGGTGCAGGTGGTGCTATTCTTTGTAAATATGGTCGGTCGACTAATGAGTTGAATATTATAAATTGTACGATAACCGAGAATATGAGCGGAGCTCTTGACGGTAATGGATATAATGACGCAGGAATACGCACTTTGGATGCGGACGGAGACTTGTCGCCTCAAGCAATGAAAAAGAGAATTTGGAATAGCATAATTGAGAACAATCACGCATCGATTCCAAAGCAACTTAATGACGGACGTCCCGATCTTTATTATGGAGATGTTAATTTCCAGAATTCAAAAAATAAAGATGTTGTAACCAATTTGGATTTGAGACGTTCATGGTTGGGACGTATCTCTTTCGGCGGTCAATATGCGTTAGTAGGAACTTCTGCTGATGCGGCCATTGCTACAGAAGAAGAATTGGCTAAGTTGAAAGAAGAAAATCGCTGGAACTATTCCTCTAATGGAGAGCTTAAAGCAGGATTTTCACTTTGGGATAATTTTGATTATTATATTGATGAAGGATATCTGTTTTTACCTTCCGATAATGAAGGTTTGACTTTTGGAGAAGGTCGTTTGTTGCAACCTTTTTCACAAACAGACGGACGAGATCTGTACCGTAAATTTACAGATGGAAAATGTGCGATTGGAGCTATCGAACAAGATTCGGAAGTATATCCTTTGGCTGTAGATAAAAGTATTGTATCCGATTCTGAATTGAATATATATTATGCAGATGGAAATATTCATGTTAACGGTATTTCTGAATCATCAGTTGTTAAGATCAATATATATAATATGTCTTCTCAATTGCTATCTTCTGCTACTAAATCTATAGAAGCGGGAGCTTTTGCTCAAGAAGTTCCGGTAAACTTGTCTTCTGGTATTTATGCGGTACAGGTTATTGCAGGAAATCAAGTAAAAAGTATTTTAGTTAGTGTAAAATAGTTAGTGAGTGCTGGAAAATAGGAGTGTCTGGAAATTTAAACAGACACTTCAATTTTCTAATTTTAAGATTTTCTTGATGCCATGGAAGTCAGATTTTGTAAGAAAAATAGATTTTGTTATATCTGATATTTTTAAGAAAATTCCTGTTGAACTTATGCTTTTTGATCTTTGTTACGCTAAAATTTTTTTAGCGAGGAGATATACACACATTTATTAAATTTATTTTATAATTATGGAAAACAATAGAGAATGTGAAGATCGGATGACGGTTAGACGTCCGTTCCGAATGAGTTTTTTTGCTCTGATCTTTGCTCTGATTCTTTCCTCTTTTCAGACATTGTCTGCACAAAACCGTAAATTAGAAGGTACGGTATTTGATGAGCAAGGGGAACCTGTGATTGGTGCGACGATACGGGATTTGTCATCGAAACGGACAACAACAACTAACATCGATGGAAAGTTTACGTTACAGATTCCTGAGAATGCCACGATTAATGTGACATATATCGGATGTGTACCGCAGAACATTACAGTCAATTCTAAAACGACTTTCTTGAAAATCACGTTAAAACCGAAAGTTCAAGAGTTGGAAGAAACAGTTGTAACGGCTTTGGGTATTCGTCGTGATGCTAAATCTTTGACTTACGGACGTCAGACCGTAAAGATGGATGATGAAATGACCCAGACCCGTGATGCGAACTTGTTGAATATGTTGCAAGGTAAGGTTTCGGGGGTTCAGATTATATCTGGTGGAGGTCCTGGAAGTTCGACACGTGTAGTTATACGCGGTAATAACTCTATTACGGGTAATAACCAGCCGCTTTATGTGATCGACGGTATTCCTATTATGAATGATATGGGAGAAAATGGTGAACTCGATTATGGTAATGCTGCTGCCAACATCAATCCGGACGATATAGAGAGTATAGAAATTCTGAAAGGTGCAAATGCATCGGCTTTGTACGGGTCAGACGGTGCGAACGGTGTTATTTTGATTACGACGAAAAAGGCTCAGGCTCGTGCAGGCTGGGGTGTCTCATTCTCTTCTAACGTGCAGTTGAGTCGTCTGTACCAATATCCGGCATATCAGAATATTTATGGTTCCGGTATGAATGCCGAAATTAATCAGAATGCATTGAATATGACAGGTAAGAACGGATTAAATACTACCTATAATCCTAATTTGCCTTGGGGAATATTTAACTTGACATCTCAAGATGCCAGTGATCGTAGCTACGGTCTTCCTATGTTGGGTTTCCCGATTATCGGGCGTGGAGGAGAACTTCGTTCTTATTCTCCGAATAAAAATAATATTTCGGATCTTTATAAAACCGGTATTGCCTGGACAAACTCTTTGTCTTTTGATAAGGTAACGGATAAAGCTTCGATACGTTTTTCTTATACCGTATTAACAGCTAATGATGTAGTAAAAGATTGGAATGAGCGTACTCGTCATTCGTTCAATTTGCGTACACAATCTAAGTTGACCGATCGTTTGACAGCCGATGTCAACGCAAGTTATACATACGATGCCATGGATAACCGTGGATACCGTAACTCTTCGAGCCGTAATCCGTTGTTTATATTGGGAAATTTGCCTCGAGATACTTCTGTTGAAGAATTGATTCCTTGGAAAGATGGAGAAGGAAAACCATATAACTTGAATGGTGGGTTTACTAACCCGTACTGGTTGTTATATGAATTGCCGAACCATGATACGAAACATTGGTTTATGGGGAATATCACATTGAATTACCGTATTTTGAATTATTTGAATTTCCGTTTGCGTATTGCTACCGATTTGCAAACTGCCAGAGGATGGGAATATACCAATATGTATAGCCAGTTCGATACGGACGGTCAGTTCAAAGAGTTCTCTCAAATGGCTCAGAATAACAATATCGAGGCGATGTTGAACTTTAATAAACGTTTTAAGAAAGACTGGAATCTGACAGCATCCTTGGGTTATTCATGGCAGAATCGGAGAAATGAGCGTACAAATTTGACTGTAGGAACGACTTCTCAACCGGATATGCCGAGTTTGGCAAATAATGGAGCTATTTTGACTGGAAACGACAGTTATGATGGTAAAGAGAAAGTTTCTGTATTTGCGATGGCCAATGTCGGATATAAAGATATGGTCTATTTAGACGGGACAGTACGAAATGACTGGTCTTCTACTTTGTCTCCCGGAAATAATTCTTATTTCTATTGGTCAACGGGGTTGAGTTTTATATTGACTCAGGCATTTGAGATTCCTAAAGAGATATTGACATTCGGAAAATTGCGCGGATCTGTCGCTACAGTTGGTAATGATGCCCCGTTCGATTCATTATATGATGGTTTGAATCTTGCAAACACCTATTTGGGAATGCCTTATTATATGACTGATAATACTCGTAAAAATCCTAATTTGAAACCCGAACAGACAACGTCTTATGAGGTAGGTGCCGATTTCCGTTTTTGGAACAATAGGATCTCTGTCGATTTTACTTATTATTGGAAAAGTACGACAGATCAAATCATGCGGGCGAGCGTATCTTCAGCATCAGGTTATAGAGAACGTTTCGTAAATGCCGGAGAGATTCAAAACCGTGGTGCTGAGTTGACAGCTTCTATTACTCCGGTAAAAACGAAAAATTTTGAGTGGACAACAATTTTCAACTGGTCTAAGAATAATTCTAAAATAGTTTCTCTGACTCCTGGAGTAGACCGTTATCAGGTGCGTGCTGCCGGAGCGGATGGTTGTATCAGTTATGTTGAAGTGGGTAAACCCTATGGTCAGATGTATGGAACTGACTGGCAACGAGATGCTGCAGGTAATGTTATTGCTGATTCATCCGGTAAGCCTCTTGAACAAAAAGATGTATATATCGGTCATGTAGAACCGGATTTTTTGGGTGGTTGGAAAAACCAATTCAGATATAAAGGCTTTGATTTCTCATTCTTGTTTGACTTTAAAAAAGGCGGATTATTTTATTCTGAAACGGCTTATAAAGGGAACAATATGGGTAACAGTATAAAATCTTTGGAAGGCCGTGATGAATATTTCTTCTCTAAATGGGTATTGGATGAGAGCGACCAGGAACGTGCCGGTTATTTGAGACCGACCGATGTGCCTTTCCCGGCCGATAATTTGGCTAATCGTGTGCCGTATATGGATGGTGCTCGTCCTAAGGGGGTATATTTCCCGGGACGTGTATTTGAAGCAAGTATTGAAGGAATAGGCGGACATCCGGTTGTAAATGATTGGGTGAAGCCGGACGTAATGTTCTGTCACATATCCGGACGTAATGCCAAGATGAACACTTATGATGCGACTTATGTGAAATTGCGTGAAGTTGCATTGGGATATACTTTCCCGAAAAAGCTTTTGCGGAAAACTCCTTTCCAGAGTTTGCGTTTGTCGGCTGTTGGACGTAACCTGGCTATTCTGTTCCAGAATACTCCACAAGGAATCGATCCTGAAGCGACTTCTACGACTGGGAACGGTCAAGGTTTTGAGCAAGGTTATCCGTTGCCTACCGCAACTTATGGTTTTGACTTGAAAGTAACTTTCTAAAATATAGAGATGAATATGAAAAAGATAATGTATTTATTAGCCGGACTCTTGCTTTTTACTGGAATTACTTCTTGTGAAGACCGTTTTGAGGAAGCTAATACAAATCATAATAAAATATACACTGTTCGCTTGCAGGATGTATTTCCTGGTACAATTTATAAAAGTATTGATTGTATGGCAGAGATGAATTATAACTACTTTATGTGGTTTTCTCGCTATTCGTTCCTTACTTTCAGAGGTCCAAGCGATAAAGATAATACGAGCGGATCATTCAATAAGATGTATATTGATGTTTTAAAGAATCTGCAGATCGGTATTGATAGAGAAAAAGATATACCTGAAGCTGTAAATAGAGTGCAGATCGCCCAAATTTGGAAAGCATACCTATATTACTTTATGGCGTCCTCTTTCGGTCCTATGCCTATGCAGGATGCTTTAAATGCCGATTTGAATGAATACAGGTATGACTCAGAAGAGTCGATTTATACGGCAGTATTGAATATGCTCGATGATGCAATCGGCAAGATCGATTTGAATAAAGACGGTTTTGATAAAGATCCTGTGTATGCTGTTTCTGGAGGAAAGAGCGATATGTCTCGTTGGTTGAAGTTTGCCAATACATTGCGCCTTGAAGTGGCAATGAATACGCAAAGTGCGATTCCAGAACGTTCGCTTCAGGCTATTCAGGCAAGTATGGGCAGGGAAGATTTATTGATGTCTACTGTAGAAGATAATATGTGTCCGAGATGGGGAACTCAGAAAGATATCGATGTATCTTGGTATTATACTCGTTTTTTGAAAGAACTTGATACAAAACCGAATAATATCGATTCCTATCCGAATGTTAATCTCTACTTCTTTATCTGGCTGAGATCTTTCAATGATCCGCGTTTGGAAGCGTATTGTCAGAAAACGTTTGATTTTGAAGATCGTTTTGAGGTGCGGGATACATTGTTCCGTAAAAGTGTAATTGAGGGGCATGAATTGATGATGGACTCTATGATTGTTACATATAAAGTTCCGTATTGTCCTCGTGAAGAGTATTCTCCGGTTACGACAGGTGCTTGGGAAGTAGGTACTTATGACGGTGTCAATAAAATCCCAAGTCCGTTCTCAAGTGCCAATGTTAGTAGAGATACTTATTCGAAAGTCGCTTATGATCTTGTTAAGATGGATGCATTTCATCCGATTCTGACAGCTGCAGATGCTAACTTTCTGGCTGCTGAAGCCCAAATTAAATATGGATTGGGAGCAAAATCTGCTGAAGATTATTATAAAGCCGGTATTATTGCTTCATTCGACCAATGGGGGGTATCGGGCGCTTCCGATTATTATGAGCAAGATGGTGTGAAATGGAATACGAATGGAGAAGGTATGTATGATTATCAGGGTATTTACAAAGTTGAAGTTAATGGAGAAGGCGGTGATGAAAACCACTTGGAGCAAATATGGAAGCAACGTTATTTAGCTGATTTCTTTAATGGCCATGCTGCGTGGACTTTGGAACGTCGTACAAGGGTAATGAATTATCCTCCTTATTTTTATGCATCTGTTAATAATTTGCCGGAAGGTTCGAAAACGACTTATGATTATATTCCGGAACGGTTGGTTTATCCGACGGAAGAACTTACTAAAAATAAGGTGCAATATTATAAAGCTATCGATTTGTTACAAGCCAATTCTCCGCAATCATCGCCTATTTTTCATTGGGGTGATAACTTCTTTACTTTGTTGCAATTCGCTAAACCGTTTGATGTAGCAACCGGAGATGCCAAATGGAAAACCGGTACAGTAGTGTACAGTGCGAAATTTGCGCAAAAATGGTATGGTAAAGATTGGGATCATTTCTTGGAAGGCGTAAAGAAAGAGTTCCCGGCAATCAAGGATACTACGGAATTTGGCAAGTATATCGATATGAAGGTGATTAAACAAGTTGAGTTTACGCCCTATTGGTAATATATATTTGTATAAGTTAGAACACATAAAATCAATATAGAATGAAACGAAATAGTAAAATAGGATTGTATCTCTGTGCCGGATTATTGATGTTTTCTTCTTGTGCGAAGGATGACGGGCCCAGTATAGATGATTATTTTCTGAATTATGAAATTCCCGATGTTGAGCCACCTGCCGGTTTGCAGTTAGGAGCTTATTATATGAATCTGGGAGGCGGAGGAATGAATGCAGAGAAATATGCGCGTTTGAAACAACCTTTGGACTATGCCAACTCCATTTTAGGAGCGAATGTCATACCGATGTTGTCTTCTGTCAATTATCCGGAGGAAGGATCTAAAGCCACAGATGCTCCTTATCCGATGAACCCGAATAATGAGGAGTTTATCGCTATAGCTCAGCAGCAAGTAGATTGGGCATTACAGGCGGGACTGGACTTTTTCATTTTACCGAATTGCAATACTTCGATGGGTAAATATCCTAATGTGTTAGGAGATACTGCATTCGTTAATGTGGTGACAGGACGTCGTGATGTAACCGGAAAGGCGGCGAATGATCCGGCTTGTGGTGCTCTTGTCGATTTAAAGGGACTGAAGTATGTGATTTCGGTGAATATGAATAATTTTAATAATCAGCCGACGGCATTGAAAGCCGAAGAGGGCGGGCGTGTTGAAGAGGTGCAAGATGTGGTTTCTACTCGTCCTTTGAAGTATCAGACTCGGCTTCAGCGTTTTAATGATATCTTTAAGCGTATTGCCGATTATTTTAGTGATCCTAATTATTTTAAGGTTGACGGGAAACCTATGGTTGTTATTATTGCTGCAGATAAAACCCATTCTTTAGATAGCAAGAAGCTATATGCCGATATGAGGGCTTATGTGAAAGAAGAAAGAGGGTATGATATGTTCTTGGTCGCCCGTCAGGGAGCTTTTACGCCTCCGGGACGCTATCAATATTATTTTGTAGGCAATGTAGATGCATTGTGTTGTGAAACGATGTATAAACAGACTAATTATAACCGTTCGCAAATGTACCCGCAACTGATAGACCAGAACTGGGCTTATTTCCAGAGTTTCTTGTCCAGCAACTTCGGGCACGAATTTATTCCGACAGTTTCTCCTGCATTTAATTGGTATGTAGAGAATCTGCAGAATTATGCTCAATACCCGTTGGTCGTTCGTAATAAAGATACGTTTAAAACATTATGTAATGTGGCAAAACGTAATTTGGGCAGACATCCTATCGTGTTTGTCGATTCGTTTAACGATTGGAATACCAATACAGCGATAGAACCTACCGATCCGGCTTACGGTGATGGCTATGGAACAGAATATCTTGATTTCGTAAGGGCACAGTTTAAGAGATAAAGGAAGTATAATATGTTTTGAGAAAAATGCGGAGGATATTTTTATTCTCTGCATTTTTTTATGATCAGACCGGTTGTTTAAAGAAATGGAATAACAGGCTTTTTTATATAAAAAACGAGTCTCATTTCAGTTAAACGAGACTCGTTTTTATATAAGAATAATAATCTTTAGGCTTGTTCCAATTTCAATGTTTCTGTCGGTTGGTCGCAAACTTCTGTCGGTCCGAAGTATTGGATCGGTCCGGGATAAACATAGCAAGTCTCTTTAGCCCATTGTTCGCGCTGTGCTACAAAATGTTTGAAAGGTGCACCATCCAATTTTACCAATGCTTTTTGTATAACCGGTTTCATTTCTCCGTGGCGGCGTTCCATATTCATCATCATGGTTACAGGAACACCTCCTGCAATCCATTGATCTGCAGGTTTTGTAGTATTACGTACCGAAGACATGTATCCGGTCTTACCTTCACCGATCAACATTGCCGCTGTGTATCCTAATGAGTAGCAGTAGTCGGCATCGAAGTTAGAAGGAGCAGCGCAACGACCTTCGTATCCGAAGAAATGATGTTGAGCAGCGAATTTGCCGTTGTATTTGCCTTCAGCTTTCCATTCGGCCAATTTTTTGCTAACCATTTCTGAAAGTAATTTTTCAGTTTCGATCAATGATACTTGGACGTTTCCGTGCGGATCGCGGTCTAATGATAATTGACGGGCGACACCTTCAGGAAGGCTTGCATAAATAGCCGAATTTTCGGAAGAGAGGTGATTGATGATATAATTTCGTTGTTCTGATTTTTTAATCATAGCAAATTCATTGCTATTGTGTGCAAGGAAGTCGTTCAATTCGGCGATAAGTCTTTTCATGGCTGGAATGAATTCGATCAATCCTTCAGGGATAAGAACAGTCCCGAAATTATTACCTTGTGCTGCACGATCGGCAACGATCTTTGCAATATATGTCACAACATCGTCTAATGACATGTTTTTGGCTTCTACTTCTTCTGAGATGATACAGATATTTGGTTGGGTCTGTAATGCGCATTCCAAAGCAATATGAGAAGCCGAACGTCCCATCAATTTAATAAAGTGCCAATATTTTTTTGCAGAGTTGCAATCACGTTGGATATTTCCGATAACTTCGGAATAAACTTTACAAGCCGTGTCGAATCCGAAAGATGTTTCTATCATTTCGTTTTTGAGGTCTCCGTCGATTGTTTTGGGACAACCGATTACCTGTACACCCGTATTGTTTTTTTTGTAGTATTCTGCCAATACGCAAGCATTGGTATTAGAATCATCTCCTCCAATAATAACGAGGGCTTTGATATTTAATTCTTTAATAATTTGTAACCCTTTATCGAATTGGTCTTCTGTCTCGAGTTTTGTACGACCTGAGCCGATAATGTCGAAACCACCGGTATTCCGATATTCATCGATAATATCTTGGGTCAATTCGATATATTTGTGATCGACTAGACCTCCCGGTCCTAATAAAAATCCGTATAAACGGGAGTCTTTGTTCAGCGCTTTTAATCCGTCGAAGAGTCCTGCAATTACATTATGACCTCCGGGAGCTTGTCCACCCGAAAGTATAACTCCTGCATTAATTGCCGGGTAATTTTTTACTTCATTGCTTTCTATGAACGATAATACCGGCATTCCGTAAGTATTGGGGAATAATTTCGCAATAGCATCTTGGTCAGCTACAGACTGAGTCGGAGCTCCTTCTTGGATTTTGAGAGACCCTTTAAGCGCTTTAGGCAACTTCGGTTGATAAGCTGCGCGAGCTATTTGCAGAGCACTTTTTTTCATTGTAATTGAGAATTTATTTGTGTTAATAATTAAAACTACTGTCAATCTTACAAAAGCGATACAAATTTCGTCAATTTTTTTCAGAATGCAAAAAGAGCTTTTATCAATTTGACAAAAAATAAAGATAAAATCGATTGCGCATTGTAGTGATATGCGACCGTTTTAATCATGGATATGATGAGATACCATTGAAATTTATCGGTTATTTTTTCCGATGCTGAACGTATATCCGATAGAAAGGTTGAATTGTGTCCGTAATTCCATCGGTCTGTCTATACTTTCGGTAAATGGGAGATAAGTGTTTATTTTTATCGGAATTTGATACTTTTCTTTGTTAATGGATATTCCAGCTGAAGCAATTATCCCGACAATATAGTGAGGATATTCCATCGGATTGATGTTGTGTTCTAACTCTCGAACAGATATGTCGAGTTTATTTTTTACCGGAATATATACTTGTTGATAAAATCCTATTTCGAGTAGAGGTTGTATTTCCTTTTTCACCATCAATCTGCCTTCTACACTGATTTGATTATATATCCCTAAAGTACGAAATAAGTAATGGTATTCTATATCGTGATATGTTTTTGGTCCTGTAACGTTTCCTTCATTATCTGTGAATTCATATCCGGGATGATAAAATATTTTGTCGTAATAGGTGTTTTTTTTAGCATTCAGATAGAACAGACCAAGTGCGACATTTAATCGAAGCCTGTCTGTGAATTTATTAAGGCTGCGGCTATATGTCACTCCGACATGTGCCATGGGACAGAGAAAATTTTCTTATTTTGGATCGAGCAGATCTGTTGTACGTCTTTTTTGAAATCCGAAACTTGTGAAACAAGTCAAAAATTGAGAAGGTCTTTTATGGGGTTCTTTATATATGACACAATCTTTGTCTGTACATACGAGGTCATGATATTTTTTGAACAGAGCGATCATCTTATCTTGGTTATAACTTGATTTAGGTATATCGTTTTTCAATTTCTCTATTTGATTTATAAAAAGGCTGGCCAATTTCTTGTCGTTTTGTTTCGATTCCAGTTGGTCGTTGAAAATATCAGCCGGACAGATTATCTCAACCCAACTGTCTTCTTTCGGGATTTCGGCTAAGAATGCTGTGACGATAGGCCCGAATGATTTTCGATTATTCATTTCTTTCGAATAATCTATTTGTGCGCAATATAAATTGATGATTCCTTCCAATAAACATTCTACGAAATATTTTCCGTTGAGATGAGCTGTTTTTATATTTTTACTTTGAAAACATAGTCCGTCATCGTATTGATATGAGATCAATTCGTTCGGAGTATAGTTAAATTCTGGAGATCGTATGTCTTTTTTAAACAAGCATTTTTCTTGATCTTCCATGCTTTTCCGATAGGCGATATATCCTTTTATTGTGTCATTTTGGGTGGTGACAACATATCCCGATTTCCATTCTTTGTTTGCTGCAAATAAAATTTCGGGAATGAAAATTAACAGAACTGAAATTAATTTTTTCATGATGTAGTTAGTGTGTGAATAGTAATGTGAATGTAATACAAATGTATAAAAATATTGGGCTTATTCAATAATATTTATCTTAAATTTGATTGATGATGATAGATTGATGCCAATTACTCTGATTTTTCTTCAAATATATATGTTGTTAAAATCGGGAAAAGTTCTAACTTTGCGGTGCTTATAAAAGGCTTTAAATTTTCATTAAATAAAAAGAGCGAATTATTATGATCTATTCACACGAAGTAGAACACATGTGTGTTGTAAAGAAAGGACCTAATCATGGTCCGGCTCCTATACCTGAAGAAGGTAGATGGGTGAAAGCCAAAGAAGTGATTGATATTTCAGGCTTGACTCACGGTGTGGGGTGGTGTGCTCCGCAACAAGGTGCGTGCAAACTGACTTTGAATGTAAAGGACGGTGTAATTCAGGAAGCCCTGGTAGAAACTATCGGCTGTTCGGGTATGACTCATTCAGCTGCTATGGCATCTGAAATTCTTCCCGGGAAAACCATTTTGGAAGCATTGAATACCGACCTTGTATGTGACGCTATCAATACGGCTATGCGTGAACTTTTCTTGCAAATTGTTTACGGACGCACTCAGTCAGCTTTCTCTGAAGGCGGTTTGATGATCGGTGCAGGGTTAGAAGATCTCGGTAAGGGTTTGCGTAGTCAGGTAGGTACTTTATATGGTACTTTGGCAAAAGGCCCTCGTTATCTTGAAATGGCAGAAGGTTATATTAAAACTATCGCTCTCGATAAGAACGATGAGATTTGCGGATATGAATTTGTTCACCTCGGAAAATTCATGGATGAGATTAAGAAAGGTACGGATGCCAATGAAGCTTTGAAAAAAGTGACCGGCACTTACGGACGTTTCACTGAAGAACAGGGTGCAGTTAAACATATTGATCCACGTCACGAATAATATAGGGAGGAACAGATAATGATTAGAGAAGTAAAATTTGAAAGTCAAGACCGTCGTATCAAACAGATTCTTGCTGCATTGAACGAAAACGGAATTAAAGATATCGAAGAAGCAAATGCTATCTGCGAATCATATGGTCTCGATCCTTATAAAACGTGTGAGGAAACTCAGCCTATTTGTTTTGAAAATGCGAAATGGGCTTATGTCGTAGGCGCTGCTATCGCTTTGAAAAAAGGTTGCAAGAATGCGGCAGAAGCAGCAGAGGCTATCGGCATAGGATTGCAGGCGTTTTGTATTCCCGGTTCTGTTGCCGATGATCGTAAAGTAGGTATAGGACACGGTAATTTGGCTGCAATGTTATTGCGTGAAGAAACTAAATGTTTCGCATTTTTGGCTGGTCACGAGTCGTTTGCTGCGGCTGAAGGTGCTATCAAAATTGCTGCAAAGGCCGATAAAGTACGTAAAGAACCTTTACGTTGTATTTTGAATGGGCTTGGTAAAGATGCTGCACAGATTATCTCTCGTATCAACGGATTTACCTATGTTCAGACTCAGTTCGATTACTATACCGGAGAGCTGAAGGTGGTTAAAGAAATTGCATATTCCGATGGTCCTCGTGCCAAAGTAAAATGCTATGGTGCTGACGATGTTCGCGAAGGTGTGGCTATTATGTGGAAAGAAGGCGTAGATGTGTCTATCACAGGTAACTCTACCAACCCGACCCGTTTCCAACATCCGGTTGCCGGAACATATAAAAAAGAACGTGTATTGGCAGGCAAACCTTATTTCTCTGTTGCTTCAGGTGGTGGTACGGGGCGTACTTTACATCCTGATAATATGGCTGCTGGTCCTGCATCTTACGGTATGACGGACACAATGGGTCGTATGCACTCAGACGCCCAGTTCGCTGGTTCTTCATCAGTTCCCGCTCACGTGGAAATGATGGGATTCCTCGGTATCGGTAACAACCCGATGGTAGGATGTACAGTGGCTTGCGCGGTTGACGTGGCTACTGCTTTGAATAAGTAATTCAAGTTACTTTATATAGATAAACTCCTGTAATCCTTGTGGTTGCAGGAGTTTTTTATTTGAGATAACTTGGCTTAGATAACAGATTGAAGCACCTTGCATCACTCACTATTCAGAGTGAATGAATGGTGAATCAGTAAGGAGATAACAAGATAAATCCTGCTTTATTTAAGTCCAAACAGCTTATGTAAAGAGTAGCCAATTACCCCTCAAATCAAACCATAAACAGGTTACTTTTGCAGCCGATTTGCAGCCGAATTTGCCATTCTTTAAAAACGGCTGCAAGAATTGGCATAATCAACTATAATACAATGCAATACACTCCATATAACATTTAATTTAAAATGGAGAAACATTGTACAATGGTTTACTTTTCATTAAGAGAAAGTAAGCAAAACAAGAAAGGTCTATCACCTATTGAGGTTTCAATCACCACCAACGGGAAGAGAATCTACTTTAGTACAGGTAAGCACATATCTGCTGCCGATTGGAACAAAGAGAAGCAAGCTGTAAAAGGTAAGAGTGAAGAAGCGCAACTAATCAACGGTTATCTGATTCAACTACGGAATAAGATATATCAGAAAGAAATTGAGCTACTCCAAAAGGGTTATCTTATCACTGCTGAACTATTAAAAGAAGCTATCACAGATAAGGTGGAAGCTCTGAACGAAAAGACTTTATTGGATGTTCTGAACGAACATAACACTGAACGCAAAGCAATGGTAGGTAAAACTGTTGCCCCTGCCACTTATTGGGTGTTTGAATATACAGGCAGATTATTCAAAGAGTTTATTCAGAAGAAATATGAGCGTAAGGACTTATATTTAAGAGAGATAAACTTGGGCTTCATTCAAGGATTTCATGCTTACCTTTTAGGAGAGAAGAAGATGGGGCAAAACTCCTGCACCAAGCATTTAAAGTTCTTAAAGAAGTTGCTAAATTTAGCTGTCGCCAACTCTTATATATCCTACAATCCTGTAAATGCTTATAAAGTAGAACGCGAACCCGTAGAAGTGGATTTCTTGGATGAAGAAGAATTGAGGAAGATTATCAACTTTGACACTCCCCTGCCAAGATTGGAACGAGCTAAAGATATGTTCCTCTTTGGGTGCTTCACTGGGCTTAGTTACATTGACATTAAGACCTTGACGCCAGAACACTTTGAGAAAGACAGTGCAGGCAGAATATGGATTAAGAAGCGTAGAGTTAAAACAGGAGTTCTATCACGCATCCCCCTACTCCCCATTGCCAAGCTGATATTGGATAAGTACAAGGGTGGAGAGAAACTACTCCCTATTCAAGACCCTGCGGACATCAACAAATATCTAAAGGATATAGCTATACTCTGTGGAATCAATAAACGAATCTGCTTCCACACAAGTAGGCACACCTTTGCAAGTACCGTTACATTAGCCAATAACATATCGCTGGAAGTTGTTTCTAAGATGTTGGGACATACCAATACACGAATGACCGCCCACTATGCAAGGCTAATAGACAAGTGCATAGGTGAACAGATGGATAAACTCATGGATACGTTTACAGGAGATTCTGATTACTAAAGCATATCCTACCCACAAATTCCCCACTTGTAGCAATGCAGGTGGGGATTATTTTTTAATTTTGCCTTAAACTAATAATTATGGAGAAGCTAAAGGAAGATTACATAAGCATTGATACCCGTTTGGAATACATGGAAGCCATAACCGTTAAATATGTTCCAGACATAGATATAGACCCAGCCACAGGAGAAAGATACGTCTGTGGCACTACCGCCTTACCTCTATTCATAAGGAGATACAATCAGAATAAACTATACGGCAACTTCACATACGAAGATTATATATCCAATGAGGACATACAGAATGCACTGAAAGGTTTAGGAGTTGATATAGATAAGTTCTGGTTTCTACTTCTGTTCATCTTTGACTATACTTGTGGAACGTGCTTGGACGGAATGAAAGCTACAGGCATTGGAATAGAACAACTCACCAAATTCGCCAAAGCCATAGCTGACAACCATAAGGAGATTAACCAATTTGGAGTGAGTTTTAAAAAGCCTATTACTGTCTCTGTAAAGATTGAAGGCAAGCATCAGATAGTAATTGACAATGCCAATGCAATAGGTTACTTGGCTACTACCATTGCCAACAACCTAAAAGAGATAGAGGAACACCCTTGGATGCAGAGCCAACAAGTCAGCATAAGCACCCATGCAGAAGAAAAGGAATCCATTCAGATATGGCTGTTCTATAAGATGTTCAATGACTTCTTCAATCTATCTCCATATAACAAGCAGTTTAATGTCAGACAGAAGAAAGGAAGCACCATATCACTTAGTAAGACACTGCTCATATCAAGGCTTATCTACTTTACCAAGTTATCTACAAATAAAAACCTCTCAGAGGATGAATTTACTTTAAAAGGCTACATCAAGCAATACAAAGACAAAAGAATTGATACAGTGAATAGCATATATTGACAATAAATTTCTGATAATTAATACAGTCCTGCTTCATGCCATTAAGAGGGTACATGAAAGCAGGACTTTTTTTCTCTCTTTTAATCCTGCCATTATATCCCATCTTTGCATCGTCAAAACGATAGCGGACGAGCAACCAATTAAGAGGGGAAGTAAAACCACTCATTATTTTCTCTCTTTTAGTCAGCCCAGAAGCAAGTAGTTTTGCAGCGTAATCAGATAACTAAGTGTACATAGGTTTGACGGTTGCACAGCACATTTTAATAACTATTAAAAACAAACAAATATGAAAACATTGAACATTAATGCAGCAGAGATGACAAACAACAGTGTAGAATCAAACAACGTAGTTATGGGTAACGTAGAGGAACTGACTAAGGTTTTAAAACAAGAAGAGAAAGAATTACAGCGTCTCATAAAGAGAAATGCAAATGAAGCTGTAATAGCAGCACAACAAAATGTAGTTGATAGTGCCAAAGCTAAGTTGGAACAGGCACAGGAATTTGAGAATGAATCCAATGAGAATATAGGAAATGACTTCCTTACATTCTCAATAGTCAATGAAGAAACAGGAGCAAGAACTGAACAACAGAAGAAGATAGCATTCGTTAAACACAACAGACCTGTAAACTCCAAGAAAGTAGATGGATTCATTGCTCTAATAGCTGCAAATAAATATGAGAAAGCATTTCCTATTATTGTAGTAGAAGCAACAAAGCTGATTGAAGCAGGCTATACTGTTACTGGTATTAAAGGCAGAGAATTAACCAAAGAGGAAGCAGCGGACTATCTCGTTATCCTTGACGGTCAGCACAGATGTACAGCATTCGCCAAGTTGGTAGCAACAGGAAAGTACACTGAAACAATTCCCAATGTTTATATGAGAGATGTAGAGAATGTAGGTGAATACTTGGTTGATATTAATAATGTAGGCAGCAGTTGGGATAAAAAGGACAGATTGGTTGTAGCTTCTTTGACTTCTAATGATGAACTGTTCCAAAATGTGGCAGAACTGTTGAATGAAGGTTTCAACCCATCTACCGCCATGCTGATTTACACAGGTAAGAGCTTATCTGACAAACAAGTGAACAAGGCTTTAAAAGGAGAAGAGATAGCACTTCCCAAAGGTGCAGAGATTAATATTGAAAGAGGTAACAAGTTTATCTATTTATGCAAGGCCGCCAATATGAGCGTCAGTTTCATTACCAAACGTTACTTCATCAAAGACTTCAACAGTTATGCCAAATCCACAAGTGAGGAACAGGCATTTGAAGCATTAAACAAATTGAAAAAGCTGAACTATACAGAAAAAGACTGGAAAGAGGTCAAAGAAGAAAATGACTTCATAGAAATATTGAAAGAAGCTATGGAAGCATAAGCCACTAACAGCAAAGCCCATGTGACAGGTGGGCTTGCTCTCCCCCAAGTTCTTAGACATTCTGAATAGCATAAGGTTTGATTCTTAAATGTGTGGTCTTATCATTAGTACCTAACCTATGAAGTTCTTATCTTTACAGTACCACAAACAGATAATCCCACCACACAGATAAGCAGACTACAAACTATTCAGAATATCTAAAATGGAAGAATTTACCTATGAACAGATAAGGGCTAAGGCTCTTAAACAGGGAGTAAAAGATAACAAGGTTCACATTGGATTGTGGGCTAATCTTAACAACTATCTAAAGACAAGGAGAAAGAAAAATGGAAAGGTTACTACCTATTATATCTCATTGCAGAAATTGGCTTATTAACTTACTAATACTTGAATTGACATGATAATTCATTTGCCAACAGGGAAGAAGTTCCACAACAGAAAGGAAGCCAAGATATACTTTGGAACTGCCTACTATTACAGGATGGAACGAGAGAAGAAAGATTTAAAGTTTATTCAATCAGCTACTAATGAATATGAAGATACCTCAAAGATACCTGCAAAACAGGACAAGCAGCATTAGGCAGGATTATGCTACCATTAATAAATCAATAGTGAACAAACTTAATCCACCCAACATGTACAGGTTCTTCTGTCTGTCCTTATATAGAAATGACTATTATAAGGTCAGATGGAGAATCAAGGATTTAGCCAAACGGACAGGAGAGAGTGAGGACGCATTAAAGAACTTCAATAAGGATATAGAAGCTGTGTTGATTAGAAAAAGATACCCTGTACCAATTAACCACCCTATATATGAATTTACAATGAGAAGTCTATACTGCATCCCACCCATAGACCGCCCCAACTTTATAACACTCTGCCATCTCTTTATGAAAGTGGATTTGGATATTAAAGTGAAAGGATATTATATCAAGCTCCTATTAATAGCAGAAGATAATAAGATACTGCTTACTTTTAATAAGTTGGCTGATAAATTGGGAATGGGTAAGAAAAGTGTTGAGAATTATAATTTGGATTTATATGATGCAGGTCTGTTAAAATATATACCCAACGGATTTGAGCTTACTCCAAAAGAACTATTATTAGACAATGATATAGCAAAACAACGTAAGGAGTGGAATCCAACCAACTCAAAAAACGTGGTTCAGATAGCTTTCAAGTCCAAATAACAGGCAAGCAGGATTTTTCGTACTGTTTATTAATATATTAATAGATGGTACGAATAATCCCAAGTCTGCCTTAAATCCACTTTATAAGCACTTGAAGTTGAATATTTAAAGTCGGATGCAACATTTAAGGTAAAGAATGGATTTTATAACCCCAATCTTCAAAATGTTACACGCGATACCATACCACTAATTTACACCCCCTCTCACCAAACAGAATAAAAATGAGATTGGGCATAGACCTGCTCACCCCCTCAATCCTTATAAATTTTACTATTCACCTCACATCATTCATGGACTTCTTAAAGAGATACACAATAAAGACATAATGGTAATATAGTCTAATTGTAATATCACTTAAATGTAATTCAGCGGATTGTAGTAAAGTCAAAATCGTTATGGAACAATCCAAGGCGATAGGAGCTTTACCAATTCGAGAGTTAAATCAATCAATAATCATTTAAACAATTTATCATTATGAGAAATTTAGTTATCATGCCAGCTATGGCAAACAACCGTGAGAGAATGAATTGGGGTGAATACGCAGAGGAAGCTACAATCATTGTGGACGAACCTGTAAGACCTGTAACCCATTTCATTGAAGCAAACACGCAGGAAGTAACCTTACATCATTTGAAACATGACTGCATCACACCTGTGTTCTCTAAGGACAACGAGCTGACCATTAACCATGCCGCATTTGTGGAAACCATACAGGATGCAGCCCAATCATTCTTTAACGGTGAGAAAGTGGAACAGGCAGATATAAGAGTAAGCCACATTATCAAAGGCAGAATCCCTGAAGCTATCCATAAGCCAGCCAACCAACTGTTGGAATCTGACAAGACCATTTATTATGAGAGGGCAGCATTCAGCATTGATGTTCCTACCATTTATGAAACGGTGGGTGGAAATAAACTCAATCTTTCCATTGTAGGTGTGAGAGCTTATAATCAGATGAACCTGTACAGCAAGAAAGTTCCAGAGCTGTTCAGATTGGCGATTGGCTTCAAGAACCAAGTTTGTTGTAATATGTGCATCTTTACCAATGGCTACAAGGATGATTTAAGGGTAAGTAACACAACTGAACTCTATCGTGCAGCCTTGGAACTGTTCAATAACTACAACCCTGCCAAACATCTTTATCTGATGCAGCAATTAGGCAACACTTCCATGAGTGAACATCAATTCGCACAGATTATAGGCAAGATGCGACTTTACCAATGCTTGCCAACAGGCTATCAAAAGGCACTGCCAAGAATGTTGCTTACAGACACACAGATAAACAGTGTAGCCAAAGCATACATTCACGATGATAACTTTGGCAGCTTTGGGAGTGAGCTTAATATGTGGAAGTTCTATAACCTGCTTACAGGAGCTAACAAGTCAAGCTACATTGATTCATTCTTAGACCGTTCTTTGAATGCCACTGAAATGGCTTTGGGAATCAATGCGGCTTTACATGGGGATGAGCGTTACAAATGGTTCATTGATTAAATGGGCTTATTGATTGAGAGAGGAAAGGGCAACTACTTGGTTAGTTGTCCTTTCTTTATTTCTACCAATTTATTAAACATTGTACATTATGGATATAGATTATACTGTGGGCGAAGTGGAACTGTCCTACAAACCCAAATTCAATAAACTGCATAAGGTAGCCAGTTCAGAGGACGCTTATAAATACTTACTCCCTACCTATAAGGAGGGTACAATCTGTTACAAGGAATACTTCAAAGTTCTGTTCCTAAACCAAGCCAGCCAAATTTTAGGCTACACTCTTATATCAGAGGGTGGAATTACTGAAACTTGTGCTGATGTCAGAGTAATTCTACAAGCTGCATTGCTTACCAATTCAGTAGCCATTATCCTTGCACATAATCATCCAAGCGGTAATCTGAAAGCAAGTAGGCAGGATATGGAGATTACTAAGCAAGTCAAGGATGCAGCACAGCTTATGAGGATTAAAGTCTTAGACCATCTCATACTTATAGATGCAGGATATTATAGTTTCGCTGACGAGGGAGAATTATAATAAGGTAAAGGGCACTCAATTTCTAAGTTGGGTGTCCTTATCATATTCACTTCTACTATTAGTGAATGTTCCTTTAGTAATCAGTGAGTTAGCAAATCCAACTCTGAATTAATATTCACTTCTATTCATTAACTTATAAAACAGAACATTATGTCACTTAAATATTCAAGCACAACGGCAGACTATCTTATATGGTCTGATGCAATGAACCTCATAAGGAAGTTAGCCAAAGACGGGAATTATAAAATCTCACTTCTTATAGCTTTGGGGTGTTTCACAGGATTAAGAATATCTGATATTCTATCTCTAAGGTGGAAACAGATATTAGGTACTGACGAGTTTACAGTAATTGAGCAAAAGACAAATAAGGTAAGGACTATCAGACTGAACCCACAATTACAGCAGCATATCAAAGAGTGCTACGAACATATAAATCCTGTTGGAATCAATGCGCCAATCCTTATCAGTCAGAAAGGCACTATCTTCACAGTTCAGAGAATCAATATCATTCTTAAAGAGGTAAAGAAGAAGTACAGGTTAAAGATTAAGAACTTTAGTTGCCATTCACTTAGAAAAACATTCGGCAGACAGGTCTATAACATGAACAGTGATAATGCTGAACTTGCCTTAGTAAAGCTGATGGAACTGTTCAACCATAGTTCTGTCGCTATTACTAAAAGATACTTGGGGTTAAGGCAGGAAGAAATCTTACAGACTTATGACTGTTTGAGCTTCTAAATAACAGGTAGGACAAATCAAGAACAAGGTTAGTTCTATATACCCTAATCAAAATTTGTCCTACCTAAATTTTAAATTCCAGATATATCTAAAGTCTGATTATTTATGTTTGGCATTTCAGCCTTATAGAAGTAGCTCAATTCCATAAGTTTACAGACTTTAGAACTATTTCAACTCTTATTAATCATGTTACAGGTAGCACTTCTTGAATATCCAACAATATGCTGACTTAAAGATGATAATTCAAGGTGGGTAAGAATATTCAGAATTTAGTCCTTATATGGGGAGAAGTGAATTTGATACCCACATGGATTTAGAGAGTTCAGATGCAATTCTGCTTAAATACTCCATTAATTCCTTGTTTAGTAACACAATAATTACTATTTATCCTCACTCCATGCTGATAGATTTAAAACCTTTTGTTACCTTTGCACCAATTCCAATGAACTAATGAGATAGGGAATTGGAAGGACATATTTAACGAAAGGTGTTATTGAAATTATCTTCTAAAGTCAAACTTCGCAACTTTGATATTGGAATGAAGATGATAGCAATAGCACCCACACTGGATATATATTTACCTTATGTCTGTAAGGTTTCTATATACCTTTTGGTGTGGGGCTATTGTTTTATCCATTCCAAAGGTAATGCGAAGACCTGACTTTAGGATAAGACAGATATAGTTCCCACACCTATTTTATTTTAACAGCTTATCCATAGGGAACAGGTGGGCATAATATCATTATCACATTATGAGATACTTGTTTTTCATTTCACTTATCATTGCATTTACCAGTTGTGGTAATTCCAATAAAACTGTCAATAGTGAAGATACTGAAACTATCAATGGCTACAGATACGAAAAAGGAAGTGATGAAGCCTTTACAGGTACAGTTAAATTTAAGAATGGTACAACAAAGGAATATAAGGACGGTAAAGTTATATCAAGAACAATCTACCATGAGAATGGACAGCCCGCTTCTACCAAATATAAAGATGAAAATGGACGCTATTACAAGAAAGTAGAATATGATAAGTCAGGCAACAAGATTGATGAAAAAGTTTATGAATAATATATAATATTTCATGTGGATTTGGATTATTATTATTGCTATTATCATTGGTGCAATATGGGGAGCTTCAAGCTCTAATGATGGAGAAAGAAGTGCTGGTGCTTTCTCTGGTGCTATTATGGGTGGAATGGGCTGTGGCTACATCCTATTCCAAATATTCATATTTGGTGCAGGGATTATATTTGTGCTGTGGCTATTTAGTAAACTATTTGGATAAATTAATCATAACTCTACTTGATAATGGAAAAGATTGAAAGAAACTATAATGGATGGGATATAACTGTAATTGGAAAAAGATTTTGCGATAGATTTCAAATAAAGTGTACTCCCAATATGAATTATGTGTACCAGACGATTAAAAATGAGTTATATAGTCATTTAGCTACTAAATACGCAGAACAAAATAGTTTATCTATAAATAATCAGCAAAATATAGAAATTATAAGAAAATGGACTGATGACAGTGTTCAAGAATTTATTGAAGATATTTCCAGTATGCAAATAAAATTTCATTGCGACTTTCCACTTAGTTTATTTACTTCTTTAGAGGAACGTGTAAATAAAGTTATGGAATATGCAAAAAAGGATATGAAAGACACTACTCCATTATCTTATTACAAAGTTCTACAAAATGATGAAAGAGTTAATTATAGAACAAAAATATAAATGAAGAAAATCATTATTCTGCTTATTAGCATAACAACACTTATAGCTTATATTTTTATTGAGTATAGAGGTAAATCAGATTCCACCATAGACAGCACTTTACAAGTCAAAGTAACCTCTATCTTAGAGAGCAAGCTAACTGAACTAAATGCTCTATCAGGACAAGCTATCATCATGGAAGTTCAGACAGGGCATATCAAGGCGATGGTTGGGCTTGAAAGGAAAGATAGTGCTAACTACCTACCTTGTGAGAATTTCTCCCAAGTACACGAATCAGCACTGATACACCCTATATCCATATTGGCAGCATTGGAAACAGGTAAAGTCAAATTAGCTGATACAGTAGATGTAGGTGACGGCATTTATATTTGCAAGGGAGATACCATCAAAGACTATAATTGGCATAGAGGTGGATATGGTGAAATCTCTATCAAGCAAGGTTTAGCTTCAAGTTCAAACATTGCTGTTTATAAAACAATGGAGAAAGCATTTGGAGATGATGCACAAGCATACTTCAATCTGTTGAATAATATGAGTTATGGTAAACCAGACAGCATCGCAGGAATAGCTAATCTGAAACCTGCATACTTTGTTACTCCTAAAGATAGTGGTTGGAGTGATACGGCTTTTGCATGGCTCTGCATTGGATATAATCAAACTATTACCCCTATACAAATGCTAACCTTTTATAATGCTATTGCTAATAGTGGAAAGATGGTACAGCCTCAACTTTACAAAAACAGTACAACAGTAATCAATCCACAGATAGCAAGTCAAGCCAACATTGACAGTCTGAAACAGGCATTGGAATATGTGGTAACTGATGGTTTGGGACAACCTGCCAAGTCTGATAAGACACAAGTTGCAGGTGAGACAGAGACAATACAGCTTGAAGATGGAAGCTATATTGTAGAGTTCTGTGGTTACTTCCCTGCCAATGCTCCCCAATATTCTATCATTGTTTCTATTCATAAAGAAGGACTACCTGCAAGTGGTGGATTGATGGCAGGTAATGTGTTTAGGAGAATTGCAGAATATATTTCTACTAACAATAAATATTTTAATTCAAAATGAGAACATTAAGACTAATTGGAACGACCTTATTAATGGTCTTATGTGCTGTGAATTTTACAGCTTGCAGTGATGATGAAGATGAACAGACAATCATTGAACAAGCCAACCTTATAGGTAAATGGCAGTCCACTTGGGAGAAGATTCACAAAATAGAGAATGGTAAAGAAGTCATTCTTGGTGATGAAGCATATACCAATGGCTTATGGGAGTTCAAGGCTGACGGTACTTGCATAGAGAGCCGTGTGGACGGTGGATATACAGAAACAAGTCGCTGGTCTTTGAAAGATAATAAGCTGACTATCTCTTACGATGACGGCTATTCAGATGTCCTTACTGTCAATGAACTTACAGCTACTAAATTAGTTCTTGCTTTTGAAGATTGGGACACAATGGAAGATGGCAGCGAGGAATTGGACGATATTACAACAACCACTTACAAGAAGATTGACTAATAACCAAATTAATTTAAGACAGAGCAGCATTTGAGGAAACTCTTATGCTGCTTTCTTTCCTTTAATGAGCCTCATTCTAAAATAAATTAGTAACTTTACGGTTCAATCATTGATTAACCATTTAAGTTATAAAGCATGAAGTTAAGATTATTTTACATACCCGATGCCCAAAACATAGTAGCCAAAGTTGGACAAAAGTTTTACCAACTGCCTAATTGTACTCTAATTGAAAAGCCTATAAAACTCATACCTTGCCAACCTTTTGTAGAACAAGTGTCCACGTCAAAGCCTTATGAAATTATCAATACACAAAGCTATGAATGGATTAATGAGTTATCAGTTAAGACCTCTAATAATGGCACTGAAGGAATTTATATAAGAGCAGGTAAACCGCGAATGATTCTAAAAGTAAATTATAGTAAGAATGACGAGGGCATAGATGTACTTACAGTATCTGGTAATTTGCCTATATATGTTTTAAACGGTGTTGCCAAGCTATTAACCATGATATTTATAGACTAATATCAAAGAAATGATTACCTTTGCCTTAAACTCATAATCAGAAGATTTATGGAATATATTAATGAATTTCACAAAGAATGGATAGAACGCACTCGTCAATCAATAGCCTCTTGGAGCAAGCAGCCCATATCGTTAGAAGCCAAAAGGAAGCAGCAGGAGAAACTGAACCAACAGAGGG
The DNA here is from genome assembly GCF_030296935.1 of Coprobacter fastidiosus. Classification (NCBI taxonomy): domain Bacteria; kingdom Pseudomonadati; phylum Bacteroidota; class Bacteroidia; order Bacteroidales; family Barnesiellaceae; genus Coprobacter; species Coprobacter fastidiosus. The sequence continues at coordinate 3,179,053 of NZ_AP028032.1, forward strand.
CTATAAGAGAGGGCAAACAGAAGAACTCATAAAGTTTGCCAATGCCAACGGCTTATGGATTTCACTTCCTAATTTAAATGTGGAGTTCCTTAATAAAGGCGGAGAGAATGAAGTCTATACAGGAGATAAAGACGACATTGTTGTCAAGCTGAACAACTTTGAATACGCAGGGGATGATTTAGAGAACTTCTTCATCCGCATTGCTGCACATAATAAGTTCTTTGGCAATGTGCCTTATCAAATGATAGGCTTCGCTTATAACAGCCAACAAGAATTTTGTGCAGTTCTCGTACAACCTTATATATTAGCTGAACGAGAAGCTACGGAAGATGAAATTGCTACCTATATGCAAGCACTTGGCTTTGAAATGGACTATTACGACGAATACCATAATTCGGATTATGAAGTGTTTGATGCAGTTCCCAATAATGTACTTTATGGCATAGACGGAGATTTATACTTCATTGACACGCAGATTAGATTACGGTCTTAACTCCATTAGGAGTACTCTCATCTAAAGGATAACGCATAGGCATTTGCCCATGATGCAGCCCTTTTTGATAATTCGTTCTTTTATTTACTAACAAGGAGTTTACCCATTGCTATTATAGCATTGATTAATAACAGATTGCAAAGACTTACAGGGATGCTGTGTCGCTGCTTCATACGGTATGACCGACACAATGGGCCGTATGCACTCTGATGCTCAGTTCGCTGGTTCTTCATCAGTTCCCGCTCACGTGGAAATGATGGGCTTCCTCGGTATCGGTAACAACCCGATGGTAGGATGTACAGTGGCTTGTGCGGTTGATGTTGCTACTGCTTTGAGTAAGTAATTAACAATACTATTTTATAAAGAATCCTTATAACTTCTCAGTTTATAGGGATTCTTTTTTTGTTTATTTGTAGATAAAGAGTAGTGTTGTTTTCTTAAAGTTGTCTGAATTTTCTAATAAAAAATATTATTAGGTCATCTTTACGTTTTCTTTTAGTCTGTAATGGTGTTGATGTTTCTTTCTCGAGAGGAGAATTGACTATTCATGTTGATTTCTCTCGAAACTGATCTAAGTAGAATTTAGTCGTTTTTTTTAACTAATAATCTTGGATCAATAAATAAATTTTCAATTCGTAGTAATAAAAGAATGAAAACATAATTCTGTATAAATGGTGTATATTTTATCATTTTTCTTGATAAAATAGTTGCTGTATAGCATATGTTACACAAAAAAATATGTTTTTGATAAGAAAAGAAATAAATTTATTATATTTGTAGCCGTTAGGCTTGAATGTTTATGCTGGGTTAGCGTATTTTTATGCTAATATTTTATTATATATAAGGTGAATCGTCCAATTAATTGAACGTTAATCTGGACGATTTTTTTGAATAAGGACATTTTTTCCATTAGCACTTAAGAAATTACTTTTCAGGACAATATTCACTTTTCCTCACCAACACAATATCTTTCTTAAAAAAATCCAAAGAAACGTTCGTTAATATAGACATCTGTGGATTATAAGGTTTTAATAGGATTTTGATAGTGTTAATTTTATTCTTAAATAACTAAAACTTAAGGCTTATGAAAAGATGTTTACTCTTATCTGCTCTATTGTGTGTTTTTTCTATTACACATATGTATGCAGAAACTACTACGCCTTCTATTACATTGACTACGACTAAGACTGATGTGATAGAAATGAAATTTGGTTGTAGAACAGCTCATACGATTCATATTGATTGGGGAGATGGAAAACTTGTCGAAACGGTAGAAATTGCCGATTCAGCGACCGTTTATCCGACAGCTTCTTCTGCAGCAATTCATCCTACTGTTGTTACTGGAACTCCTGTAAATGGTGGAAAAATAAAGATTTATGCAGATGATATTAAGTTTTTTGTTATTGATGCAGATCAACAGATTACTGAATTGGATGTAACGGGGGCAACAAATTTGGGATATATTAAAGTCAATGATAATAGCTTTACGACAATTGATTTATCGAAAAATAATCAGTTAGAATATGTGAGTCTTGACGATAATAAACTTGAAACTCTTACTTTGGGCGATGCTCCTAATTTGACGCAACTTTTGGCAAGCGGTATGTCGATAGCCAAGATCAAGCTGACCGGATGTCCCAGTCTTACAAATGTAAATCTTGCAGATAATAAAATTACTACGATTGATGTAAGCGCTAATACTAAAATGACGACATTAGCGTTAACGAATAATCTTTTGACAGAGATTGACTGTTCGGCATGTGAAAGTTTAAAATATCTTCGGTTGTCAGGGAATAGATTCGCAGCTGCGAATTCGGTAATTTTCCCGACATCAAGTGCCAATCTAACACAAGTTTTATTGAAAGATAATTATTTTAAATTATCTACCTTGCCTGTTACGACAGCCAGAACTTATACTTATTATCCGCAAAATCCGTACCCGTCTCCTAAAGAAATAGCGTTGGGAGGGACAATAGATCTTTCATCCGAATTGACATTACAAGGATTATCCGATAAAGAAGAAACAACTACTTATAGGTGGATAAAGAAGAAAGACAATACGATTTTAACACCCGGAACGGATTATACAGAAGTCAGTGCAGGTGTATTTAAGTTTGATAAAGAGTTGTCAGATACGATTTATTGTGTAATGTCAACTAATGCATTCCCTAAATTTACAGGTACTACAAATTCTTACAAGACAGATCTTTCGGTAGTGGTTACAGAAGCTGCAATTACATTAAATACTACAAAAGTCGAAGAAGTGGAATTACAGCTTGGTTGTGCTACCGGGCATAAGGTGTTTATCGATTGGGGAGACGGCATGCCGGTAGAAACGGTAGAGATCAATGATTCACTTGCTGTTTTCGGACAGAATACGATGAAACCGACAGTTGTGACGGGAATTCCTAAAGGTACAATAAAAATTTATGGAAGAGATATGTTGTACTTCGGTGCAGATGAGCAGGAAGTTACTTCTATAGATGTGACGAAAGCCGTTCAGTTGGGAGTCCTTAAAGTTCCGACTAATAAATTGGGAGAATTGAATGTTACTAATAATGAGGAACTGTACTATATCTATGCAGAAGAGAATGAATTGTCAGCTTTAGATGTGACTCATTGTCCGAAATTAATTTGGTTGTCTGCCAATGGAAATAAGCTCGAAAGTATAGATTTAACGGCTTGCTCTGATTTATATAATTTAAATTTGAGCGAAAACCTGTTGTCAAGTATCGATCTTTCGGTATGTAATGATTTAGGTCCATGTCGGTTAAGCAACAATAACTTGGAAGAAATAATCATGCCGAGTGAAGGGGTTGCTCCTACAACGACATTGGATGTGAAAAATAATAAACTGACAATTTCTACTCTCCCTGAGAAAACCTTAGGTATGTCTTCTGCAAGTCGTCTTACTTATGCTCCTCAAGCGCCTTATGTGTTACCGAAAGATATTACTGCCGGAACGGTTGTCGATCTTTCTTCTGAATTGAAAGCTTTCGGGGTGTCGGATAAAGAAGAGACTACGACATATACATGGCGTTTGAAGACCTCCGGAACAGCATTGCAAAAAGATGTGGATTATACAGAAAAAGACGGTGTGTTCACATTTACCGGGACTGAACTTGCTGACAGTGTGTATTGCGTTATGGCGACGGCAGCTTATCCTAAATTTACGGGTACTGCAAATATGTTTAAAACAACAAATGTCCATATTACTGTTCCTGCAGGAGTAGACGAAAATACAGTAAGTAGTAGAATCATAACTACCGGAAACGGCTTGATTAAAGTATTGAATGCCGAAAATAATGATATGATCGAGGTATTTTCTCTGAATGGAGCTTTAGTTACAACCCGTAAGGTGTCCGAAAATATGGAGACTATAAAAGTCGTGCCGGGTTCATATATTGTTAAAATCGGTAATAAACGGTGTTCGGTAATAGTTCCGTAAAGTTGAAGAATATATATGAAAAACAGGGAGATCCCCGCTGAATTACGGGGAATCTCCTTTGTTTGGATATTAGAAATTGGAAATAGAGAAAAGGCGTGTTCTGTATTTTAGCTGTTTAACTTAACTATGAAAATCATAGAACATGTTTAGGATTAATAATTAAATTATAGGTAAGTGCAAATGAGAAAAGTTGGATTAATATTGCTGTCGGCAGTATTATTGTTCGGATCTCCCGATGTTTATGCCAAAAGGGGGAAATCTAAAAAGTCTAAAAAAACGGAAGTTTCGAAAGATTCTTCAGTGAAAAAAGAGAGTAGCAAGTACAAACGGACTTTTAAGACGAAAGCTTGTGAAACGGCGAAAGGAGACTTTCTTACATTACATTGGACTAAAGGGAAAATCTATTTTGAAATGCCGGTAAAATATCTAGGTCGGGAAGTTTTGATTGCTTCTACTATCTCAGGTGCGAGTGATACGGATCTCGGGATGATCGGGTACAAGCCTAAACCGCCGATGCATGTGAAATTTGTCAAGATGGACAGTCTTATCTGTATGTCGAAGGTAAATGTCGCTCCACGATATGATGAAGGAGATGCAGCAATGAAAAAGGCTATTGGTATCAGTACTTTAGATCCGATTCTGAATACAATGCCTGTTTTTTGCTATACTCCTGACAGTTCGGCGGTTGTATTCGATATGACTACTCTTTTTACCGGATCGAACGACCAATTATCTCCTATGTCGAATGGCGGTGGTGTAGTAAGTGTTTCAGGTACTTTCAATTCTAAAGCTTCGACTGTGACAGGGATAAAAGCATTCGAAGATAATGCTTCTATCAAATCATATATGTCTTATTCGGTTTCGACAAAACTGATGGGACTGTACACGTTATCGCAGAATGTTCCGGTGACATTTCAGGTAACCCGTACGATTCTACTTTTACCGGAGCAGAAAATGCGTCCTCGTGTTTCAGATTCACGAATAGGTATTTTTAATACAAACCGTTTGAATTTCGATAAGAATGAAGATTTTATCAAGACCTATTCGATGATTCACCGTTGGAATTTGCAGCCTAAAGATACTGCGGCTTATTTACGAGGTGAATTGGTTGAGCCGGTGAAGCCGATTGTTTTTTATTTAGATGACGCTTTTCCTGCAGCTTGGGCTAAAGGTGCGCGTATGGGTATTCTTCGCTGGAATAAAGCATTCGAAAAAATCGGTTTTAAGAATGTGATTCAGATTCTCGATTTTCCGAAAGATGATCCTAATTTTGATCCAGACAATTTAAAATATTCTTGTATTCGTTATGTTCCTGCACGAGTTATGAATGCTATGGGTCCCTCATGGGTAGATCCTTCTACCGGAGAAATTATCAATGCATCGGTATTGGTTTATCATGATGTGGTCAAGCTGTTAAACCAATGGCGTTTTGTACAGACTGCACAGGTAGATGAAAGAGCTCGATGTAAGAAAATGGATGAGGATATGGTTACCGAATCTATTGCCTATATTTTAGCTCATGAAGTCGGACATTGTCTCGGATTTATGCACAATATGGCAGCATCTGCCGCTTTTCCGGTCGATTCTTTACGTTCGGCAAGCTTTACTCAGAAATACGGAACTACGCCTTCTATCATGGATTATGCTCGTTTCAATTATGTTGCTCAACCGGGAGATAAGGGGGTTAAACTGACTCCTCCCGATTTAGGCGTATATGATTATTATTTGGTAGAATATGCTTATAAACCGATATTTGAGGCAAAAGATGAGATGGAAGAGATTCCGTATCTCGAAGCTATGATCGATGCAAAAGCTGGAGATCCGCTTTATCGTTACGGAAGACAACAAGTTTCAGGCCGTTATGATCCGAGTGCCGTGGAGGAGGATCTTGGCGATGATGCGATCAAGGCATCTGATTACGGTGTAAAGAATCTGAAATATATTCTTGCTCACATGAATGAATGGATAACAGATGAAATGGATCCGGACGGTTCATACAGGGAGATGACTTATGAGAACTTGGCTAAACAATATGACCGCTATTTCCGCCATGTTATGTTGAATATCGGAGGAATTTATTTGACCGATTTGAAAGCCGGTACTCCGGGCGAAAGAGTTCGGGCAGTAGAAAAATCGAAACAAAAAGCTGCTCTTAAATGGGTGATAAACGAATTGAAAAATTGCGATTGGTTAGACAATGAAGAGGTAACAAAGAATTTCGGATTAAGAGTCGGATTAGCTCCGATTATGAGATACTATACTGGACTTGAATTATTTAACTCGTACAGCAATGTTATTTTCTCGTCTCATATTGCCGGTAAAGAGGGATATTCTCCTAAAGAATACTTTGATGATCTTTATTCTTTGGTTTGGGAAAGTGCCATAAAGAAGAATCATGTACCCGAATCTGACCGTATGTTACAACGTCTTTTCTTAGAAAGAGCTGTATATGTAGCCGGTAAAACAACCAAGCCTTTACAAAAAATGGGATTGACCGACGAAAATAGTGTTGCTGCAGCTTATGCTCCGTCTGTTGACGAAATTATCTCTATGGGACTGGATGAAAGCGGAGTTGTAGAACGTTATAAAGATGTTTTGCGTGAATTGGAAATGAAAGAAGGCTCAGGTGTTGTCGCACGCAAAATGGCTCAAGATGAGATCGGCTATGGTTACGGTTGGCAATATAGAGTAAATTTGAGAAGTATAGATAATTCGAAAGATCTGTTATTCGGTCAACTTTTACGTGTTCAATCTTTATTGAAGTCACGAATGGGTGCTGTCGATACCGATACAAAAGCTCACTTTAAAGCTATGTTGTACTTGATCGATGAAGCTTTGGATGCAAGATCTAAATAAATGGGTTTTGAACGGTTCGGAAGAAAATTCTTATTTTCTTTCCGAACCTGACCTTTTCCTAAACTATGCAAGATTTGTAAGATTGTAGGTTATATCGTTCCGGATACTGAACCTGAACTGATTCCGGATTCTAATTTTATGTAAAATAGTCGAACATGTTTTCTCCGAACGGGGAAAGATTATAAAAACTCAGAAATTATATGTTATACACTTTTGTTCTGAGACGGTGGTTGAAGAGAGTTTTGCTGTTATCTGTTTTAATGATGATAACCGGCTTAATCAATGCTCAAACCCCTCCTAAAAATGAAAATAAACAAACTTCAGATAAGAAAGAGCAACCTAAAACCCAGCGTGTTACGGTTATCGGTACGGTACTTGATAGTAAAGAAGAACCGTTACCGGGGGTTGTTGTGAAAGTAAGAGGAACAACACAGGCGGTAGCTACGGATGTTGACGGGCGGTTTATCATACAGATACCTAAATCGGATAAAGACATATTTCTTGATTTTTCGTTTGTAGGTATGTTGCCGCATTCTATTAAGGTTGTAAAGCCTGAACGTAAGTTAATTGTTCACTTAAAAGAAGATAATGTCGCTTTAAGTGAGGTTGTGGTAAATGGTTTTTTTGCGCAAGATAAGAAAACTTTTACGGGAACTGCGACGACGTTACAGCGTGATGATTTGTTGAAGGTTTCCAGTACGAACGTTTTGAAAGCGATTACGGCATTGACTCCTAATATGAAGATTGTAGAGAATAATGCAGCAGGATCAAATCCGAATGTAGTTCCTGAACTAATAATTCGTGGTGCTAACTCTTTGGCTATTAGTGGAGAGCAGGGAATTAATAACCCGTTGGTAATATTAGATGGAGTAGAGATTTCTATGGAAGAGCTTTATGATATGGAAATCAATGAAATAGAATCTGTTACGATATTAGAAGATGCTTCGGCTACGGTACTTTACGGTGAACGGGCTGCCAACGGTGTAATTTTGGTAGAACGTGTTAGGGCAAAGGATAGTAAAGTGCGTTTACGTTATAGTTTTACTCCGACATTTGCTTATGCCGATCTTTCTTCGATGAACTTGACCAATGCCGAGCAGAAACTGGAATTGGAACGTCTTGCCGGCCTTTATGATACCGATGACGGTTCTTTAGATCAGGCATATGCATATAAATTGGAAAATATTCGGAAAGGAATCAATACAGAGTGGTATAAAGCTCCGTTGCGGTTCGCCTTCAGCCATTCCCATTCTCTGACACTTACCGGTATGGGGCAAAACTTATCTTATTCGGCGGGACTTAGCTTTAGAGATACTTATGGTATTATGAAAGGAGACTATCGTCGTAATTACGGATTCAATATAAATTTCGGTTATCGGTTGACTGATAAGTTGACTGTCTCTTTTACAGGAAGTTATGGATTGGGCGGAAGTAAGAGTTCTCCTTATGGAGATTATTCCACATATAGTAAAATGAATCCGTATGAACCGATTTATGATGAATACGGGGAATATATCAAAGAATATTATTTCGATCCTTTCGATCCTTCCGGATCAGAAAAAAAGATCGAAAATCCTTTGTATAATGCGACTTTATCGAGTTTTAGTAAAAATCAGAGCCGGAATATGAAAAACTCGGTAATGATACGTTGGGATATCGTACCTCAATTTTATGTTACCGGACAAATAAATTATTCTTCAGATTACAGTCAGTCCGATGTATATGTTTCTCCGGATGATTCTCAATATCTGTCAACGGTAAATCCTGCCGAAAAAGGTTCTTATACGATCTCCGGAACAAATAATTCGGCATGGGACGGAAAATTTACAGCCAGTTATAGAAAACAGTTTAAGGATGTCGGGTTTTCTGTTAATGCAGGTTGTTCAAGTATATCTTATAAATACTCCAGCGATTTTTCTGCGCAAGGGATCGGGTTTATGAAGGATAATTTGAATGATATCAAGTTTGCTATGGGATATACCAAGAATGGAAAGCCGAGTGGTGATGAGAATATCAGCACAAGTGTAGGATTTTATGGAAATACGACGATTGTTGTTTTAAAACGATATATTATAGACGGAAATCTCTCTTACTCGGGAAATTCTTCGAACGGTGCAAATAAGCGTTTCGGACCGTTCTGGTCGGTCGGTGCTCGTTGGAATATCCATGAAGAGAAATTTTTTAGAAAGAGTTGGCTGAATGATTTGAGCCTCCGTTGGAATATGGGATCTACGGGAAATGCCGGGTTTAGTGCAAAACAGGCGGTAACCCGATATCAATATGATCAGGATAATGATTATTATACAGGAGTCGGTGCTACCCCGATAAATATGGGAAATCCCTTATTGAAATGGCAAAAGACCTTGAAGAATACATTTGCGATAAATACTCGTATGTTTCAGGATCGTCTCTCATTTAATTTTAGTTTCTATTTAGATAAGACTTTTGATATGTTAGTACCCATCGATTTGCCTCCTTCAGTCGGGGTATCCAGTGTGAAAGTCAATATGGGAGAATTACTGAATAAAGGACTTAGTTTTAGTTTGTCCGGAAGAATTTTGCAAACAAAAGACTGGTATCTGAGCTCTTATATCAACGGGTCTCATAATTTCGATAAAATAACGAAGATCAGCGATGCCTTGGAAAAAACCAATCAAGGAGGAGATACCGGGACTAAACCTAAACTTCTTTACAAAGAGGGCGGTTCTCAGTACGATATATATGCAGTGCGTTCTGCCGGTATCGATCCGGCTACTGGGCAGGAAATTTTTATTACCAAAGACGGACATTATACTTTGAAGTATAATGAAGATGATAAAGTTGCTGTGGGAAATGAAAATCCTATATTGAAAGGAAGTTGGGGAATGACATTGGCGTACAAAGGATTCGGATTGAATCTTACTTCGAGCTATACGTTTGGTGGAGATATTTACAATTCGACGATTGCCGATGCTGTTGAGAATATTGATCCTTATTTCAACGTTGACGTTCGAGCTTTTACCGATCGATGGAAACAACCGGGAGACCATACGCGTTTTCTTGGATTAGGTGAGAAGAAAGAGACCTATCGTTCTGAAAGGTTTGTAGAAAAGAAAAATGAATTTTATCTGTCGAACATAACTTTCACGTACGAGTTGCCTAAGTCGTTTCTGAAAAAAATCAAATTGGAGAGATTAGTTGTCGGAATTGCTTACGACGACGTATTCAGAATTTCGTCGGTAAAAATGGAAAGAGGTACTTCATATCCTTACCAACGAAGTCTGAATCTTATATTCCGACCGACTTTCTGATAAACGTGTTGTCAATTTATTTTATTAAAGAATATGAAAACAATAAAATATATCAAACTCCTGCTTTGTGTGACGGTATTACCGTTGTTGTTGGCGAGTTGTGCAAATTTCTTGGATGTTAATCCGAAGGCGGAAGTGCTTGATAAAGATCTTTTTGAAACGGATGAAGGTGTTGAGGATGCTCTTTATGGGGTATATACGACTTATCGGTCTAATGAGATTTATGGAAAATATATATCTATACTTTATCCGGAAGCTATGTCTTTAAATTTTTCCGCAAAAGGTGGTGGAGGCTTAGACTACCTTGCTCATGCCGATTTTGAGAATGCTTCTGCACGTTCTTTATGTAATGCTACATGGAAAAAATCTTATCAGGCTATCGGTTATGTAAATAATATAATACAGAATTTGGAAGCAATCAGTCCGACAAAGTTCAGATATTATAATTTGTATAAGGGAGAAGCTTTGGGACTGCGGGCAATGTTGCATTTTGACTTGCTAAGGCTATTTGCCGTGGATTATAATGCTAATGACAGGGAAGCTTGGAATAAAGCTATACCTTATGTCACGCGTTACTCCTATGATATCACTCCATTTTATACGGTAGGTGAGGTATATAATAAAGTGATAAAGGACTTGAAAGATGCTGAAGTTTGTTTAGAAGAGGATCGGCAATTGGTTCAGGCAGAACGCACTAATATCGGCAGTTCTTTTACCGATTGTCGGGTTATTCACATGAATCTTTATGCTGTACAAGCTCTTTTGGCTAGAGTATATTGGATGAAACAGGATATGGATAGTGCAGCTATTTATGCCAAGAAAGTAATCGACAGTCAAAAGTTCCCGTTGATGACATCTTCTGATTTTGTTCAATTCGAGAGAGGGGTATTGAATATGAAAGAGACGATTTTTGGACTTTATGCACCTACTTATGCTTCAAATTGTTATTCGATATTCGGGAAAACAGGTAGTACGGATATGTTAACGTTAAATCCTGATTATGAAAATTGGTATAGTGATACACAAGGACCTACACCGGAAGGCTCTGATTTACGTCTATCTGCATGGTTCGGTTCTACACTTGAAGTAAGCCCGGCTTGTGTGAAAATGATCAATTCGATGTTTGATAGCGGTTCTACCGATTCACAATATTCAGGAGATTCATATCTTGGAGTAAGTTTGATTCGAGTTCCGGAGATGTATTATATCATGGCAGAGGCGTTGCTTGAAAAAGATCCTCAGCAAGCGACGGCTTATTTTGATAAAGTAATCGAATCGCGAGGCATGGTCAAATTTGCCGATCGCGTCGAGGGCGGAATTACAGCAGACGATATTTATATTGAACGGCGGAAAGAATTTTATGGAGAAGGACAGCAGTGGTTCAATATGAAGCGTTTGAAGAAAGATATTCAGATCAGCGAGTCGAATGTTCTGGACGGTCGTTTAGATAAAAACTATAAAATGTTGATCCCGAATGATGAGGATTTGCGTGATAATTATGAGTAAATTCATTATAATATTGAGTAAAGATATGGACAGATTAAAAAAATATGAAACAGGAATAGTCGGGAGTTTTTTGCTGTCGTTGCTTTTGCTGTTCAGCTCTTGTCAGAATACGGGTCTTATGTATGATGTTTCTCAGCCGGGTACTGTGTACTTTGTAAAAACAGCATCGGCCGATGCTCCGGTATGTTCGTTTGTTTTTGAAGCTGAGGATGAGATAACCTATGAAGTCCCGGTAAAACTGATGGGGATGCCTTGCAATTATGACCGGGAATTTGTAGTGACATTAAAACAAGATACAATGACTACGATAAAGGCGGGAGGTGTCAGCTATCCTGTCGAAACAGCCGAATTGGGAAAAGATTTCGATATGGGAAATTTGATTATACCAGCAGATTCTATCATGGGAAAAATCGTATTTACATTGCATCGCATTCCGGAGATGCAAAATACCTATCGAAGTGTGTTGATGGAAATCGGTACGAATGAAAATTTTATACCGTTATACGGAGATTATTATCGGTTCTTTATATCCGATGGAGATGTGCCTCTTCCGACATGGTGGAACAACGGAGGTACAGGTACGGGACTCATTGAAGGGTGGCAAATGTATATCGGTAAGTTTTTCCCGGAAAAATTCAGGCTGATGCTTGAATATTATTGGGATATGGAAGAAACACAACCTGAATTTTATGAAGAAGCTGTAAGTAAGTATGGCAAATATCTGGATAAAGAGGGTATTACGGCCGGATTTTATCAAAAAGACAATCCTGCTGTCTGGGCTAAGTATGTTCTGATCCCGTTGTATGAGCATTATAAGGCGAACCCTATTCCGAATGATTGTCCTTTTGCCGAGTCCGGCAATCAAGGTGAGTTTTGGCGTGATCCGGTTGCGTTGTACAGATGATATTATTTAATTGTAAAATATTTTTCTTATGCGGAAAATTAATATATGTTTTTTGATACTGCTGTTGTTGACAGGATGTTACGGTGTGGAAGAGCAAGAACTGACTCCGTTGGCAGAATTGACAATCGGTAATCCTACCGATGTGATTAATGCCGATTTGGGGATCGAATTGGTTTTTGATGCTCAGGTATCCAGTGCAAATGACCAAACGGTAAAATATGAATGGGCTTATGGCACTCCGAACCCGTCTTCTTCGGCTGTATATCCTATAAAAGGTGATCTGAAAGTAATCTCGACAGATCCTAACATAAGATATACGTTTACTCGTGTCGGCAATTATATTATGCGGTTGAAGATAGATAACGGCGAGTCTATTGTCTTTAAATTCTATACTTTAAATGTCAATTCGGGGTTGGACGAAGGAATCTTGATCTTGAATACCGATGATCAGGATCATAGTTTGCTGACATTCATTAAAACCCGAACTCCGGAAGAGGAAGAAGAAGGAGCGCAGGAAATATATGAAGATATTGTCGGGATGATAAATCCGGGTATTGAGATAACAAAAGGCGTCGATCTTTATATCGCCAATAAGAATTCAGAAGGTAACTATCCCGATCTGGTCGTTTCTTCGGCCGATGACAAAGGCTCGATTATCAGCATGGATCCCCGGAATTTTGAATTGAAGAAAGTTTTAAAAGTCGAGGAACTTTATCCCGGTGTAAAATGCCTCAATTTTGCCGGATTTTCTTCGTCTGCCAGTGGCCGATATACGATGATGAACGGAACGGACGGAGCCATTTACCGGTATGACCTGTTGACAAATGATGTTGCGCTTCGTACGGATTCGAGAAATTTAGGGGTCGAAAAAGCTTATTATGGCACATTTGATGACGATCATTATCATTTCTTCTATAAAGAATCGGTAATTTATGCTCCAAGCTATGCTAAGATCGATAGTACATCGGTTGCAAACGGATCGTCATTGACCGATTACAAAATCGTAAACATGGTTTTCAGAAGAAGAGGTTCAAGAGAATTATGGGTAATTACTCGTCGCAAGTCCGATAACAATATTGTATTGCACAAGATGTCCAGTACTTTTACTCAATATGCCAAACGATTGGATTATGCTGAAACAGAACCTATGGCTATGGATGAAAATTCGGTAATGATTACCACACGGAGATCGGCGCAGATGTACTATAATTATGACAACAAGGTTTATCGTTGGGATTACGCATCCCGTATTCCGACAATAAATTCGAAGCCTGCTATTACTCCTCCTGCAGGGGAAGAAATAACGACTTTGGGACGTAGTTATGATGAGAACTATCTCTATGTAGGTACTTATAACCCTGCCAGATCAGGGAAAAAAGGAAGCCTGTATATTTACGATTTTGCGACCCAAAATTTGGTGAAGAGTTACGAAGGAATTGTCGATAAGCCTGTAAAAATTCTTTATAAATATAGGATGTAAAAAAATAGAAGATTAATCAGGTCGGGCAAAAAAGAAATTTTCTGCCCGACCGTAAAAATTGACAGTGTATGAAAAAGAATTTACTAATTGCTTTGTTTGCCCTCTGTGCGTATAGTTTGTATGCCGACGGGCAGGTGGTGACTCTGGACAGCATCATGACCAGAGACGCGTATAACGATTTGTGGAAATCGGAAAAATATACTTATGACGAGAAACAGCAGATTGTGAAATATATCAAATGGGATAATACGGGAAGCAGTCTGAAACAGGATAGTACCTTTTATCGCTATGATGCGCAGGGGAATATGGTCTTTCGTGAGAAATGGACATACCCGCGCACTTCAAAGTATCCCGGATGGAGAGGTTCTTCTCGGGAAGAAAATGAATATTCTGCAGATGGGAAACTTTATAAGGAAAAAAGTTGGAGCTACTTTCAACCGAATGCCGATACCGAAGGGGAATGGTATGCGAATAGTGGATATACCTATACTTATTATGATAATGGGAGTATTCATACTAAGTTGATGGCAAGTGGCGGTTATAGAGATGGAACTGTGCAACCTTATACGGATAAATTGATGTATGTTTATGCCTATGACGATCAAGGACGTGTAATATTGGAAGAATCCTTCGATAAAAGTGCTTCAGAAGAATGGACGGAAAAAAGTAGCCGAAAAACTTTTGAATATAGTAATGAAAGACTGAAAGATGCTTCTCTTGAGTTATATGAAAATTGTGAAAATGGGGAATGGATACCGTCTAGTAAAACAATCAGAGCGTTTGACGATTCCGATAATTTGACACTTATAGAGTATTGGGATTATGATGAAACTTTAAAAAAATGGGAAGGCTCTTCGAAAATCGAATATACTTTGAATACAAAAGGAGATATACTTGGTTATTTAGGGTATGAGTGGGAAAATGATAATTGGAAAGTCTCTAAAAAGTCAGAGAATCAATATGATAATATTGGGAATATGACTCTTGTTCACATTTGGACAGTTGAGGATGATGGTAGTTTGAAAGATTTTTCCGAAACGGGGTATGGATATGATGATCAGGGACGGAAAAATATGACTGCTTATTATACTTATTCGAGTGGTGTGAAAATGGGAACTTTAAAATCTGAATATGTTTTTAATGATAAAGATCAGGAAATTGAAAAAACTACTTATCAGTGGAGTACGTTTGACAATAATTGGGAAGGGAAAAAGAAAGAAACCACTACCTATAATGAAAATGACGATATCGCATCTATAAAAGAAGATGTTTTTGACGGGTTCGAATATATGGACCAATATGTACATACATATTATTATACGGTTCATAATACCGGAGGTATTTCTGAAGCGAAGTCCGACACTATGAATTTTAAAGTTATGGTACAAACCGGCACTATACAAGTTGAAGTATCGGATGACAGCCCGGTTTCCTTTTATGACCTGAACGGTAAATTGATAAAGAGCAATAGTACGATATGTAGTTCTTTGTCGGCGGGTGTATATGTTGTAAAAGTCGGTGTTAATGCTGTTAAAGTAATGGTCCCTTAATTATTATTTCGAGAAGAATAGAGCCAAAAAGTCCGGATATATTATCGGATTTGGATGGGCTTTTAAAATAATACATCGCAAAAATAAATTTGAGAAAAGCGTAATGAATTAGCATAAATAGCTTTCGTTACGCTTTTTTTGTATTAAGGCATAGAAAACCTTATTGTAGCCAAATTGCACAGAAGTCCGGTCATCGGTTCATTATACTCTATGAGAGGGTGTAGTAGATTTCATCGTTTTTCTGCGCAATGGAAAAACGAAAGAATAAAATTGTAATATACTCATTACGCAGAAATACAAAAAAGCTCTGTTCTTCATAAACGATAAATAGTGCTTTTTTGTAACTTTATAGCCTATTTTAATCGATTATACATTCAAAAATGGAAATAGAAAAATTACAATATTTATCAGATGAAATTTTAGATGAGTTGTTGATAGTATGGGAAAAGTCTGTACGTAGTTCTCATCATTTCTTAAAAGAAGAAGATATAGAATATTTCCGACCGTTAATTCGAAATCAATATTTTCCGGCAGTTGAACTTTTTGTAATACGAAATGAAATCAGACAAATTGTCGCTTTTATGGGGTTAAGTGATGATATGTTAGAAATGTTGTTTGTACTGCCTGAAGAGCAAGGAAATGGTTATGGCAAAGGATTAGTGGATTATGCGATCAACAAATGTAATATCTATAAAGTAGATGTGAATGAAGATAACGAACAGGCTTATCAATTTTATTTGCATATGGGGTATGAAGCCATAGGACGAGATGAATATGATTCTTCAGGTAAACCTTTTCCTATTCTACACTTACAACAGCCGTCAAATCGTTGAAAGTGAAATTAATTTCCAGAGATATTTATCTGTTTTTATGAGGGTGAATCTTTTTTATCCATTTGAAAGATGGCTTCAGAGCCATACGTACCAGTAAAAAATTGATCGGAAGAATGACAATCCAAACAGGCATAGGGGCATACGCTTTGGGTACACCGAGAAATATGAATAAATTGAAACAAGATATTTGCAACAGATAGTTAATGACATGACTTCCGCAAAATCGGATTGCGTTTTTAACCGAAGGTTTGGTTTTGAATGTGTAGTAGTTCGATAATAAGAAGTTACAGACAAAACTGATAATGAATCCGGTAGTATAAGCAATGTTTAAAGAGAGAAAATTGCTTAGTGCTAAATAAATGCTATAATGTATGACCGTAATGATCGTACCGGTGACAATGAAGCGGAAAAGTTCACGGTAACGAAGCTTTTGTTTCATAAACGGCATTAATTCTAACTTAATAAATATTCGTTTTTGTGGAACTATGAATTATAAAATTCTGACAAATGTAATGTAAAAAGATTAGATACACAATTTTATTACCGATTTGCTTTATATTTTGTAGTATGATTTTTTTAAGAGCTTTTTGGAAGCTTGTTGTCGGTTGATTGATGTATCCTGTTTACAGGAATAGTTGTTAAACAGTTAATTGAATGTGGAAATTTACAATGGATTTTTTTAGAGAATTGGGAGATATAAAGTTCAATAAAAGGGCATTTCATTTTATTGCAATAAAGCCTGATCTCACCATTTACTACATCCTTCAAAATGGCTTTAATAAACTCTTGAACATCGATAGACAATATCTATAGTTCTGTTATCTTGTTTATATTCATATTTTAATTGTGAAATACGACTTTTGAGGGAGAAATATTACTGTTTGTAGATGAAGCCATCGGAAGTAATAAGGATCTGTATTAGTATCAAAGGCATAGCAACCATGAACCCCATAAACGCAAAAAGCGTGCAGCTCATTGAGCTGCACGCTTTTTACTATTTATTGTTACTGTCTTTTATTGCAGTTTATTTGACTTCCTCAAAGTCAACATCGGTTACGTGATCACCGTTGTTGTCATTGTTCGGAGCTGATTGTTGCTGCTGTTGAGCGCCAGCCTGTTGCTGTGCTCCTCCTTGTTGAGCATTATACAAATCTTGGGCTGCCGATTGAAGGGCAGTGTTTAATTCGGTTGTTGCCGAATCTATGCCGACCATGTCTTGTGCTTTGTGAGCTTCTTTCAATTTAGAAAGAGCACTTTCGATAGCAGACTTTTTGTCAGCCGGTATTTTATCACCCATTTCACTCAACTGTTTTTCAGTTTGGAAGATCAGAGAATCTGCATGGTTCAATTTGTCGATACGTTCTTTTTCTTTAGCATCAGCATCGGCATTTGCTGCAGCCTCTTCTTTCATCCGTTTGATTTCTTCTTCTGTCAAACCGCTTGAAGCTTCGATACGGATGCTTTGTTCTTTACCGGTTCCTTTATCTTTTGCAGATACGTTCAATATACCGTTGGCATCGATATCGAATGTTACTTCGATTTGAGGAACACCACGCATAGCAGCGGGGATTCCATCGAGATGGAAACGTCCGATTGTTTTGTTATCTTTTGCCATAGGACGTTCACCTTGCAGTACATGTATTTCTACAGAAGGCTGATTATCTACGGCGGTAGAGAATACTTCCGATTTACGTGTCGGAATAGTCGTATTCGCATCGATTAATTTCGTCATGACGCCACCGAGAGTCTCGATACCTAAAGAAAGCGGGGTAACATCCAACAACAATACATCTTTGACATCTCCTGTCAATACAGCACCTTGAATAGCAGCACCGACAGCAACGACTTCATCGGGATTTACACCTTTTGAAGGAGCTTTGCCGAAGAATTTTTCGACGATAGCCTGTACTGCCGGAATACGAGTAGAACCACCGACAAGGATTACTTCATTTATATCAGAAGCACTTAATCCTGCATCTTTCAAAGCCTGACGACAAGGTTCGATAGTCGCCTGAATCAATTTGTCTGCCAGTTGTTCGAATTTAGCACGGGTTAGAGTTTTCACCAAGTGTTTGGGCACTCCGTTCACAGGCATAATATACGGCAAGTTTATCTCAGTAGAAGTCGTACTCGATAGTTCGATTTTCGCTTTTTCAGCAGCCTCTTTCAGACGTTGTAAAGCCATCGGATCTTTGCGTAAATCTACGCCTTCTTCTTTCTGGAACTCATCAGCAAGCCAGTCGATGATAACATGGTCGAAGTCATCACCCCCAAGGTGAGTGTCACCGTTTGTGGATTTTACTTCAAATACACCGTCTCCTAATTCGAGGATAGAAATATCGAATGTACCTCCACCTAAGTCGAATACGGCGATCTTCATGTCTTTATTAGCTTTATCGAGCCCGTATGCCAAAGCTGCGGCAGTCGGCTCGTTTACAATACGTCTTACGTTCAATCCGGCGATTTCTCCGGCTTCTTTAGTCGCTTGACGTTGAGCATCGTTAAAATATGCCGGAACGGTAATAACGGCTTCGTTTACTTCCTGGCCTAAATAGTCTTCGGCTGTTTTTTTCATTTTCTGAAGAATCATAGCCGAAATTTCCTGAGGAGAATAAAGACGTCCGTCAATATCGATTCTCGGAGTATTGTTTTCGCTTTTGACAACCTTATAAGGAACACGAGCTATTTCGGAAGCTACTTGATCATAAGTTTCTCCCATGAAACGTTTAATGGAGAAAATCGTACGTGTAGGGTTGGTGATCGCCTGACGTTTTGCCGGGTCTCCGACTTTACGTTCACCTCCGTCTACGAATGCAACAATAGAAGGAGTCGTTCTACGACCTTCGCTGTTCGCAATAACAACCGGTTCTGAACCTTCCATAACGGAAACACAAGAGTTGGTTGTTCCTAAGTCTATTCCAATAATTTTTCCCATCGTAATTATTTTTTTAATTGTTTATATTCTTGATTTTAATTTGTATCGTTTGTCTGATCGGAGTATTGATTTATCCGTACCTTTTAAACGGTAGCACAAGTAGTGTATCAAATCATGTGCCAGAAAAAATGAGTTTATGTTTCCATTTTTTTGTCAGTTTGTACGGCTATTTTACCAAATATTTGTCATATTTTTCTGTCGAATTGGCAGAATTTAAGTAAAAAATAAATTCTATATTCATTCTTTCATCAGGGTTGACCGGATAGATTTCTAACAAATTCGGAAAGAAATAGTTTACACCGGAACAGCCTGTTTTTTAATTTGGTATTTGTCGTGAAAATCATTTACGATATGTCGGACGGAACTGATATGGAAATGTTTTAAATCACGAGATTGAGATTAACGGATAAACGCTTTTCTGAAGTCGGTGGAATCGGAAAGAAGTCTTGGACGTATTGAAAATAAGAGAAAGTCGGTTTTGTATAGATTTGTAACCGTATTTATTTATGGAAATATTTCTTTATATGGGTTTATTCTTTTATATTTGTCGGGAATGGTCCGGGATTTCGTTCTGGAAACCCGGTTTCTTTATTCTTATTTATATTGATTAAATTGACTAATTAAATTTTTATATTATGAATTTGACACATATCGAACATTTGGGGATTGCTGTGAAAAGTATTGAAGAAGCTCTTCCCTATTATGAAGGAGTTTTAGGTTTAAAATGTTATTCGGTAGAAGAGGTTGCCGATCAGAAAGTAAAAACTGCTTTTTTTAAAGTCGGCCAGACTAAAATAGAATTGTTAGAGCCTACTAGTGAAGATAGTACGATTGCGAAGTTTATCGAGAAACGGGGAGAGGGCATTCATCATATCGCATTTGCCGTAGATGGCGTGGCCGATGCTTTAGCCGAAGTGGAAAGCAAGGGAGTGAGACTTATCGATAAAGCTCCTCGTAAAGGAGCGGAAGGGTTGAATATAGCGTTTTTGCATCCGAAATCGACTTGCAGCGTATTGACCGAATTGTGTGAAGATCCAAATAAAAAATAAACAATAAATCCATTACCATGAGTAATCAACTTGAAAAAGTGAAAGAGCTGATCGCTTTGCGGGAACAGGCTCGTTTAGGAGGGGGAGAGAGACGTATCGAATCTCAACATAAGAAAGGTAAATATACGGCTCGCGAACGTATTTCTATGCTACTGGACGAGGGCTCTTTTGAAGAAATAGATATGTTTGTGCGGCATAGAAGCGTAAATTTCGGAATTGACAAAGAAAGCTATTTGGGCGATGGCGTAGTGACCGGAACGGGAACGATTGCCGGACGTCTGGTGTATGTTTTTGCTCAGGACTTTACCGTGTTCGGAGGTTCTCTTTCCGAAACTTTTGCTATGAAGATATGTAAGATTATGGATCAGGCCATGAAGATGGGTGCACCGGTAATCGGGATCAATGATTCCGGTGGTGCTCGTATTCAAGAAGGGGTTAATGCTTTGGCTGGATATGCCGAAATATTTCAGCGGAATATTTTGGCATCTGGGGTCATCCCTCAAATCTCAGGTATATTCGGACCATGTGCCGGAGGATCGGTATATTCTCCCGCTCTTACCGATTTTAATATTATGACCCGTGGTACTAGTTACATGTTTCTTACCGGACCGAAAGTCGTAAAGACTGTTACGGGTGAAGATGTGACTCAAGAGCAGTTAGGCGGGGCAAGTGTGCATGCTACAAAATCGGGAGTGGCACATTTTGCGGTAGATACGGAAGAAGACGGATTGAAGTTGATCCGGCATCTGATGAGTTTCTTGCCTCAGAATAATATGGAAGAACCGCCGTTGGTAGATTGTGAAGATCCGATAGATCGCCTTGAAGATTCGTTAAATGATATTATACCGGATGAGCCGAATCGTGCTTATGACATGTATGAAGTAATCGGAGCGATTATCGATAATGGCGAGTTCCTTGAAGTGCATAAAGATTATGCACAAAACATTATTGTAGGTTTTGCTCGTTTTAACGGCCAGTCGGTAGGTATTATTGCTAATCAGCCCAATAAGATGGCCGGAGTACTTGATATAAATGCTTCTCGGAAGGCCGCCCGTTTTGTGCGTTTCTGCGATGCTTTCAATATACCTTTAGTAACTTTGGTAGATGTTCCGGGATTCTTGCCGGGAACGGGACAGGAGTATGGCGGAGTAATTTTACATGGTGCTAAGTTATTATATGCGTATGGTGAGGCTACCGTACCTAAAGTGACCGTTACATTACGTAAATCTTATGGAGGAGCTTATTGTGTGATGAGTTCTAAACATTTGCGGGGGGATGTCAATTATGCATGGCCGACTGCTGAAATTGCCGTTATGGGTCCGTCCGGAGCAGTAGAAGTGATATTTGCTAAGGAAGTAGCAGCTTCGGAGAATCCTGCTGCTACGGCTGCTGAAAAAGAGGCTGAATATAAAAAAGTTTTTGCTAATCCTTATAATGCAGCCCGTTACGGTTATATCGACGATGTGATCGAGCCGCGCAATACCCGTTTCCGTATTATTCGTGCCTTGCAGCAATTACAGACGAAAAAGTTGACTAATCCGGCAAAGAAACACGATAATCTGCCATTGTAGTAACTCTTAAAAATTTGAGAAGTATGGTAAAACGTAGTATAGGAGTATTGCTGCTGGTTTTGGCTTCTGTGTGTACTGTAACAGCGCAATCGACTTCAGCTTTGCGGATCAACGAGGTGTTGACGAATAATGTAAGCAATTATGTCGATCCTTTTGGTAATCGGGGAGCTTGGATTGAGATTTATAATTCTTCTGCCGGGACAGTGCAGATGGCGGGTTGTTATATTACTAATGATAAGAGTAACCCGAAAAAATACATGATCTCTAAAGGAGATCTTAAGACAAAGATAGGACCTCGTCAGCGTGTTCTTTTGTGGGCGGATAATCTGACCCATCATGGAGCATTTCATACGAATTTCGTATTAGAGCCGAATAAAGAAAATTATATCGGTCTGTTCGATGCAAGTGGTAAGAATCTGATCGATGAGGTCATTGTTCCTCCTCTAGGACCTGATGAGAGCTATGGTGCTCCGGTAGATGGGAGCAGGGAATTGAAAATACTTCCGCATCCTACACCTGATGCGGCAAACTATGTAGAAAATAGCAATCCGAAAGTAGATAAATTTGCAGAAAAAGATCCGGATGGCGTTGCTATGTCATTGACGGCGATGTCTGTTGTATTTCTCGCTTTGATACTTTTATATTTGGTATTTAAGCAGATTGGTCGTACGGCCGTTTGGATGAGCGCCAAACGGGCAATGAAAGCTAAAGGAGGAGATTTGAAGAGTGCTAAAGAAGAAGCAGATATCCCGGGAGAAGTTTTGGCTGTGATATCGTTGGCTTTATATGAGTATATGGAGGCAGAACATGATTATGAAGAAACTATTCTGACGATGAAGCATGTTACGCGCCGTTATTCTCCGTGGAACTCTAAGATCTACGGCTTGCGTGAATTACCTACAAAAAAATAACTCAGAAATTTTATACACATGAAAGATTTTAAATATAAAATAAACGGTAATCTTTATAAGGTAAGTATTAATAGTGTAGATGAGTCTGTTGCCGAAGTGGAGGTAAATGGAACTCCTTATAAAGTGCAATTGGATAAACCTGCAAAAAAACAAATAAAACCGTTGACTCGTCCGCAAGCTGCTCCTGTGACTCCTACCGGAGAGCCGGTGGTGAGCCGCCCGGTAGCTTCTACAACGGCAGGTGCTGTCCGCACTCCGCTGCCCGGTGTTATTCTCGAAATATCGGTTAAGGTTGGAGACACGGTAAAACGCGGTCAGAAAGTGGCGATTCTTGAAGCTATGAAAATGGAGAATGTCATTAATGCCGATCGGGATGGAAAAGTAACTGAAATAAAAGTAAACAAAGGAGATTCTGTACTCGAAGGTGCGGATATTCTGATTATAGGATAAGCGTATGGGTGGGGAATTTTTAGCATTCTTAAGTGAGAATATTCAGGAGTTTTTCACTTATACCGGGTTTGCCAATTTTGAGATGGGAAACCTGATAATGATTCTTTGCGGTATCCTTTTTATTTATCTGGCTATTGCAAAAGAGTTTGAACCGATGTTGCTTATTCCTATCGGTTTCGGTATTTTGATCGGAAATATTCCTTTTAAAGATGCCGGATTGCAGGTGGGGATTTATGAAGAAGGCTCGGTGTTGAATATCCTTTATCAAGGTGTGGTGCAGGGATGGTATCCTCCTTTGATCTTTTTGGGAATCGGTGCAATGACCGACTTTTCGGCTTTGATATCGAATCCTAAACTTATGCTTATAGGAGCTGCTGCTCAATTCGGTATTTTCGGAGCTTATGCAATTGCGTTGATGATGGGGTTTGAGCCCAATCAGGCAGGGGCGATCGGTATTATCGGCGGGGCTGACGGACCTACTGCAATTTTCTTGTCTTCGAAACTTGCTCCTAACCTTATGGGTGCTATCGCTATTTCAGCCTATTCCTATATGGCATTAGTCCCGGTGATACAGCCTCCTATTATGCGTTTGCTGACGACTAAAAAGGAAAGGCTTATCCGGATGAAACCTCCTCGTGTCGTATCTCAGACGGAGAAGATAATTTTCCCTATTGCAGGTTTGCTGTTGACTTGTTTCTTAGTGCCTTCGGGCCTTCCTTTGTTGGGAATGCTATTCTTCGGAAATTTATTGAAAGAGAGTGGAGTAACTCGTCGTCTTGCCGAAACAGCACGTGGACCGCTAATCGATGTCATTACGATTTTGCTGGGTGTTACGGTAGGTGCTTCGACTCAGGCATCGCAGTTCTTGACGATGGACTCTGTGAAAATATTCGCTTTAGGTGCTTTGTCATTTGTAATTGCTACGGCTGCCGGAATTTTATTTGTTAAGTTTTTTAATCTGTTTTTGAAAAAAGGAAATAAGATCAATCCGTTGATCGGAAATTCCGGAGTATCGGCTGTGCCCGATTCGGCACGTATATCTCAGGTAGTAGGGTTGGAATATGATCCGACTAACTATTTGTTGATGCATGCTATGGGACCTAATGTTGCGGGAGTTATAGGTTCTGCTGTTGCAGCCGGTATTTTGTTGGGATTCCTTGCATAAGGCATATATTGTATAGAAAAAACAGGGATTTTACCAAAAGTAAAATCTCTGTTTTTTTTAGAGTTTGTTCAAATTTTTATCTGGAGATAAATAATGATGATTGAGACAGAGGGGGTGAGAATTGATTATAATTAGGGGAGAGAGTCAAAAAAGCATTTTATTACAAGTGGAGTGGATTGGAAAAAGAAAACATTTCCATAAAATTTAAACAAGACACTTAATTGGTAGGGTTATTCGATTATAATTCCGTATCGCTCTAATAATCCTGGAAGTCCGTTGAGGGAAAAACGAGCGCCTTTTAATCGGTTTGTTTCTGGATTGATGGAATAGTAATTTGATGTGCGGAAGTCGGCTTTCTCCAAATTTGCGTGATCGAATATTGCCCTGTATAAGTTGCACTCCTGAAAAGATGCGTTGGTTAAATCTGTTTCGGTGAAATCGGCTTCTTGCAGATCACATTTATTGAAACAAGCTTCTTTTAACTTGAGATTATAAAAAACAGATAGTCGCAATGAACAGTTTTCGAATCTGAACGAAAGGAGAAAACGACGGCACTCATTGAATTGAACTCCCAGAATCTTACATCCGAGAAAGTCTATTTCGCTTAAAGTCGTATTGTTCATTTTGGATAAGCTGAGGTCGCAGCTTTCGAATTTGCATTCTCTGAAAATTTTATGGGATAGGTCACAATTATGAAATATGCAATTCTTAAAAATGCATTGTTCATATTCGTTGCAGAGAGGAGTTTCATTAAAGTTGATTCCGGAAATCAGTTGACCAAAGATATATGACTCCATAGATTGAGAATTTTATATTTTTATCATATATGAGAATAATCAGATCAAAAGTAAGAATTTTATAAAAAGAGTTCTTTGTTATGGATAAAAAGAATAGGTAATGTTTGTGGAGTTTAGAAAATATTGATGGTTATTTATTATTTGATTATATTTGTTTATCCGAAAAAAAAATGAATTTATGAGAAAACCTGACGTTGCAGTTATAATTCCTGTTTATAATACAGAAAGGTATTTATCACGTTGTGTTGATAGTGTAATTGCTCAGACATTGGAAAATATTGAAATTATACTTGTCGATGATGGTTCTTCTGATAATTCCGGTCAGATTGCAGATGCATATACACATAAAGATTCCCGAATAAGAGTTTTTCATCAAAAAAATATGGGAGCTGCTGAAGCACGACGTACAGGAATAAGGATTTCTATTGCAAACTATTTGTTTTTTGTGGATTCTGATGACGAAATACTTTCGACGGCTGTAGAAACATTGTATCATCATTGTATAGATAACAATCTCGATATTGCTTATGGTGCTTATATGAGGATTTTATCTCAAAAGCAATATCCGGTTTACCATCCTTTTGAAAAGATTCTGTCGGGAGAAGAGTTTTTATCCTATATTTTGGATTTAAGATCTATATGCGGTTGTTTCTCTATGACTCGTCGCGATATTTGGCATGATGATGTGTTTACTGATAGCAATATTAAACTTCCGAGTGAAGATGTATTGATGAATATCAAACTTTCGAAATATGTAAATCAGGCCGGAATATTTAATGATATTGTTTATAAATATTATTGTATCGATACATCGTTGTCGATAACAGGAAAGCTTAGTAATCAGATTCTTTGGAAACAATATTTTGAAATTATTCGAACCGATTTAGAGAATAGAGGTCTATATGAGAAGTATGAGAAATCGGTCCGTATTATGGAGATCGACAGATTAGCATTTTATTTATCACGTGTCGATAAAAATGATGATTGGGTAAAGCAAGTTCTTCATTGTGATTCTTCGGATTTTCCTGTTAAGACACGAGTATTAAAGATGTTGCTTCGTTATCCGGTATTTTGTAATTTTTTTATTAAAGCAAATCGCTTTGTTAAAACTAAAATAAAAGCTATCTCTAATGTATAATTCTACAGGCAGGTTATGTGAAGTGGTGTAGTTTCTGAGATATTTTGTTTAGAAGTTTTTTAGGAATAGCTATAATTAATAGAGATAACATGATTGTAACATAAATAATATCTTGCCACCATATATTGCATATATGGAAAGCAATTGAGCTTATTACGGTTATGAAAATCGGAATCCATGTCAGTCGATATAATTTTAGCTTAAAGTAGCGTCTCATGTCGTGAAGACGATATGCTAAAAGTACTCCGTATGTTACTATCGATGTTGTTATTACTCCATATATGCCGAATTTTTGTACCATGAAGTAATTCATAACAACATTTACAATTGACGCTAATATGATAGCAGGTAGTGTGCGTGCTGTATCACGTGCACATTGGTAGCCCATATCAAGAAATGCCGCTATTGCGAAAAGCATGGTTGAAACCCCCATGAGATATATGTAGTTCACACTCTCTTGATAACTTTTGTCGATAAGCCAGAAATAGTTTAGTTTAAGACCAAATGAGTAAAGTAGTAAGATGATCGAAAGTATATATATATAGCCATTGAACATGTCGGAAAAGAATTTATTCCGATCTTTGCTTTCATATTGACGGATAGCGGTTTCTTGCCATGCTTGATAGAAAATTGTTACTAAAGTTTGCAATATAGACGTGAAACGCAGTGCTACTGCATATATTCCGTTATAACTTAATCCTAAATAGTGTTCGATAAAAAAACGGTCGCTGCTTCCGGTAAGCCACCAGCATATCACTCCGGGTAATAACGGAAGAGAATATTTCAGTATATCACGTTTCAACGCACGGTTTTTTATGTTAAAATGAAAATAGTTTGCTATAATCTTTATTCTCATCTCTATATAAATAAGGGCTACTATACGTGCAAGAATATTGGCGAGAAATATTCCTGTGATTCCCATATTTAGTAATACGACAAATAGGATACTGAAAATTCCTATGCAAAAGGATGAAATAATTCCGGTAGTAACAAAAACTTTTGTGTATCCTAATCCTCGTGTCACTTGCGTAATTACCTCATAAAAGGACATTACACATAGTAATAATAAAGAATACCATAAATATTCGACTTTTATGAAAAATGAAATAATTAAGGCTATTGTTGCGGAGATCGATATGGATGTGATTAGCGTGCGATATACGAAGGATACTATTTGAGCTTTGTCTCTTTTTGTATTGCAATCAAGAAGGAATCGGAAAGCGCCGTCCCTTAATTGCAATGTCACGAACGGGATAAAAAGAAAGATTACGGTAAGGCAAATATCATAATATCCGAATTCATCTGTATTCGTAATATAGTGTGTATATAGCGGCACAAGCATAAATGTGATCAGCTTTGATCCTAAATTGCCTATCGCATAAATGCCTATATCCTTTAAGAATTTATCTATCCGGTTTTGGGTATTGCCTTTCAATATCGTTTCGATGGTTTGTTTACAAAAATATTGATTTTTTGTTTAGTTGAGAAATATTGAATGTCGTTTTAATACAAAAGCCTGTAAATTCAATTTACAGGCTTTTGTATGGCGGAAGGAGGGGGATTCGAACCCCCGGTACCCTTACGAGTACGACAGTTTAGCAAACTGTTGGTTTCAGCCACTCACCCATCCTTCCTTAAGCAGCATGAGTTGCTTTCGTAATGCTGTGCAAAGGTAGCACTAATTCTTAAATCTCAAAATTATTTCAGACAAATTTTATTTTCAGATGTTGTTACTTTTCCTTTGATAAAAGAGCTTTTTGTCTGTATATGAGTTTCTTGTAATTTGTTTAAAATTTTGTTCATGATATTGAGGAACTGTCTAAATTTTGTTAACGGATCAGTAGTACTCTGTATTGAGTATTTTTTTATTTCACATTCTTTGCCGACAAAACGGATAAATTATTCAGGAAAAACGATTGAGATTAGTTTTTAATATATTTATCGATGGCGAGTTTATTGTAAGGAATGATTGTTTGAAAATGTAGAGGACAGACTTTTCAATAAAAATCCCTGTCAGATTCAGCCAATGAGAAACCCCTGATACCGTGAGGAAAACTCTCTCACTTAGACATTGCTTGCGGGATTCCGGATTAGAAGACGTTTGACAGGGAATATGAAAAAAGAGTTTCTTATTTCTTTTCACGTTGAGGGCCGAACTCTATCAATGCTTCGGCTTCGGGTGTTGTGGCGTATTGCACAAAGTTGTCGGCATATTTATTGGCCAGAGATTGTGCTTTTTTACTCCATTCTTCGACATTAGGGTAAGTATCTCTCGGATCGAGGATTCCAGAATTTACTCCCGGCAGTTCGGTCGGTATGGTCAAATTGAGAATAGGAATATGCTTGGTCGGGGCTTTTTCAATATCACCCGAAAGTATTGCATCGATAATAGCGCGGGTTTCCTTGATCGAAATACGTTTTCCCGTTCCATTCCAACCGGTGTTTACAAGATATGCCTTGCAATGATGATCTTTCATTTTTCTGGCTAATACAGCAGCGTACATCATTGGATGCACGGTTAGGAACGCTTCTCCGAATGCAGGGGAAAAAGAGGGTCCTGGTTCGGTAATACCTCGTTCTGTCCCGGCAAGTTTTGATGTATATCCGCTGATAAAATGATATTGTGCCTGTTTTTCATCAAGTATCGATACCGGAGGCAATACACCGTATGCATCTGCCGATAAATAAATAATTTTGGAAGCATGCCCGGCTTTCGATGGCTCTACGATGTTGTCTATATGATAAATGGGGTAACTGACACGAGTATTTTCCGTAATTGACTTATCTGCATAATCGATACTTCCGTCGGCGTGTACGGTAACATTTTCCAATAAAGCATCTCTTCGTATTGCGCTCCAGATTTCCGGTTCGTTTTCTTGACTTAGGTTGATTACTTTGGCGTAGCAGCCTCCTTCAAAATTGAATACTCCGTTATCGTCCCATCCGTGTTCGTCATCTCCTATCAATAGACGCTTCGGGTCGGTTGACAAGGTCGTTTTCCCAGTACCGGATAATCCGAAAAAGAGAGCGACATCTCCGTTTAATCCGACATTTGCAGAGCAGTGCATAGAGGCTATTCCTTTTAACGGCAGATAATAGTTCATCATGCTGAACATCCCTTTTTTCATTTCACCGCCATACCATGTTCCCCCAATGATCTGCATACGTTCTGTCAGATTGAAAACAACGAAGACTTCGGAGTTTAATCCTTGTTCTTTCCATTTGGGATTGGTAACTTTAGAACCGTTGAGTACGATAAAATCCGGTTCTCCGAACTCTTTTAACTCTTCTTCGGTCGGACGTATGAACATGTTCTTCACAAAATGTGCCTGCCATGCAACTTCCATAATGAAACGGACTTTTAACCGAGTGTCTTTATTTGCTCCGCAATATGCATCTACGACATATAGTTTTTTCTTATCGGATAGTTCCTTAATTACGAGCTGTTTCAACTCATTCCATATTTCAGTGGAGATCGGTTTGTTGATTTTTCCGTCCCACCACATGGTATTTTCTGTCGTTTTATCTTTAACCGTATATTTGTCTTTAGGTGATCTTCCTGTAAACTTTCCTGTTTTTACTGCGACAGCACCGGTGTTGGTTACTATGCCTTTTTCATAATCGGTGAGTGACGGATCGGTTTCTGCTTTGAAAAGTTCATCGTATGAGGGATTATAGATGATTTTTTCTACATTCGTAATTCCGTATTTACTTAAATCTATTTTTACCATATTCCTGATATTTTTTAGTTTTTATTCTTTTGTGCAATTAAAACATCTGTTTGAGTATATTTGTTTTGTAAGTATATGGTAATAAATATCAAATAAATACATAGGGGGATATTATAAATAAAAAAATCCCGGCAGATTCCGGGATTTTTTATCGGGTAAAAACCTTGTATATTTTTATAATTCAATCGGTTTGTATTTCGGTACGAGAGTTTTCATAACGATCCATCCGATCAAATATGCTACGGCGCAGATGCAGAAAATAATGAAATACCCTGCCGGTTTACCTATAAATCCCATGAATTCCATTTGTACTTCGTCTGCATATACAAATAGGTCTCCCGCACATTTCTGTAAGATCATAGATCCTACACCTCCTGCCATACCGCCGATACCGGTGATAGTAGCAATTGCACTTTTAGGGAACATATCGCCTATGGTGGAAAAAATATTGGCAGACCATGATTGGTGTGCTGCACCTCCGATCCCGATCATAATTACAGGAAACCAAGGAGAAATTGTACCTAAGGGCTGTGCTAATAGTACGAGTAATGGGAAAAATGCAAAAATGAGCATAGCTTTCATACGGGCAGCGTAAGGATTCATTCCGGTTTTATTGATAAATATGGTCGGTAATTTACCACCGTAAATAGATAACATCGTGATGGCGTAAAGTGTAAAAATCAAGGCCATCCCTAATCCTTCGGATGTTTTAATTCCGAACTGAGTGTTTAAATAAGATGGTGTCCAGAAAAGGAAAAACCACCAAACGCCGTCTGTCATGAATTTTCCGAAAGCAAAAGCCCATGTCTGTTTATAAGAGAAACATTCCAAAAAGCTCATTTTACGGGCTTCTTTAAGTTCTTCGACAGGAGTTACATCTTGGTCTTTATCCTGTTCGATATATTCTAATTCTGCTTTGTTTACAAATTTGTTTTTAGAAGGAGCGCTGTACATGAATACCCAGAATCCCATCCATACGAATCCGAGAGCACCGATGATAATAAAAGACATTTCCCATCCCCATATTTTCGCCAATACGGGAATGCTTAGCGGTGCGATCAATGCTCCGATCGAAGCACCAGCATTAAAAATAGATGTTGCATAAGCACGGTCTTTTTTAGGGAAATATTCTGCTGTTACTTTAATCGCTGCAGGGAAGTTCCCGGCTTCACCTAATGCCAGTACGCATCTGGCGGCAAGGAAGCAATACATGCTTATCGTTGCAATAATAACCGCAACATCTCCCGTTGCGCTCATTAGCTCGGCGGCACTATGCAATCCAACGTATGATTCGGTGATGATACCGCATACAGCGTGTAGACATGCTCCGGCCGACCATACACCGATAGACCATAAATATCCTTTTTTTGTTCCCATCCAATCGATAAATCGACCTGCGAATAACATGCATATCGCATATACGATTGAAAATACGGATGTAATAGTTCCGTAGTGTGATTCATCCCAATGGAATTCGGGTTTTATGAACTCATCCCACGTTAGTGATAATACTTGTCTGTCGAGATAATTGACAGTTGTTGCGAAAAATAACATGGCGCAGATCGCCCACCTGTAATTTGTCATTTTCGCGGCATTTTCTTGTAATCTACTCATTATTTATTCTGTTTTTGTGTTTTTCAAATGAAAAAATACTTTTCCGATGAAAGAACCGGAAAAGTATTTTTATATGTGTTTATCTATATTTCTTAATAATTGCCAGTGCCTCTTTACATTTATTTGTAATGGCAGCCCAGTCTTTTGCTTTTATGATATCAGCAGGGAAGAGATTCGAGCCCATACCTACACATGTAACTCCGGCTCTGACCCATGCTGAGAGATTTTCTTCGGTAGGTTCTACAGCTCCGGTGACCATAAGCATAGACCAAGGCATAGGAGCTTTTACATTTTTTACGAATGACGGGCCTCCGACGTTTCCGGCAGGGAATACTTTACAGAGATCACAGCCGACTTCCTGCGCAAATCCGATTTCAGATACCGATCCGCATCCCGGAGTATAAGGGATAAGACGACGGTTACATACTTTTGCTATTTCAGGATTAAATAACGGACCGACAACAAAGTTCGCTCCCAACTGTATATATAAAGATGCTGTTCCTGGATCGACGATAGAACCGATTCCCAAAATCATTTCAGGACATTCTTTTGCTGCAAATTTTACTAATTCGGCAAAAACATCTTGGGCGAAGTCTCCGCGATTGGTAAATTCGAAAGCTCTTACTCCACCTTCGTAACATGCTTTTACTACACTTTTTGCAATCTCAACGTCTTTATTATAGAATACAGGAACCATACCTGTAGAGGCCATAGCGTTGAGTACCTCTATTTTTGAAAATCTTGCCATATAATTTGTGTTAAAGACGAAATAATAATTGAGAAGCCATTTGGCAAAAAGTCTTCTCTATATTATGAAAATGGAAGCCTGCTTAGATTATCTTTATCGGAAAATTTAGACAGGCTTTAAGTATTATTGTCAATTATCTCGACACTCTCCCCGAAGCATCACCGCTCATGAGTTTCTCGACCTCTTCTACCGTTACCAAATTGAAGTCTCCGTAAATGGTATGTTTCAGACACGATGCCGCTACAGCGAAGTTCAACGCTTTCTGATCGTCTCCGGTATAGGTCAGTAACCCATAGATAAGTCCGCCCATGAATGAGTCGCCTCCTCCTACACGATCTACAATATGGGTAATATCGTAACGCGGGGATTGATACAGTTTCCCGCCGCTGTACAATACACCGCCCCATGTGTTGTGGTTGGCGTTGATCGATCCGCGGAGCGTAATGATGACTTTTTGGGCTCGGGGAAAACGTTTCATCAACTGAGTACATACCGATTCGAACTCGGTGGCGTTCACCTCTCCATTGGTCTGTGCCACGTCGAAACCTTCCGGTTTGATACCGAATACCTTTTCCGCATCCTCTTCATTTCCCAGTATGACATCGCAGCCGGCTACCAACTCGGGCATGATTTCTGATGCCTGTTTGCCGTATTTCCACAGGTTTTTCCGGTAGTTCAGGTCGCACGATACGGTTACGCCCAGACGGTTGGCTGCCTGTATGGCTTCGAGACAGGCATCGGCAGCACCCTGTGAAAGTGCAGGGGTAATACCGGTCCAGTGAAACCAGTCAGCTCCCTTGAAGACTTCGTCCCAGTCGATCATCCCCGGTTTGATTTCGGCGATTGCCGAATGTGCCCGGTCATAAACCACCTTGCTGGCACGGGCTACCGCTCCCGTTTCGAGGAAATAGATTCCCAGACGGTCGCCTCCGTAAATGACATGATCGGTTTTTACTCCGTGTTTATGGAGATCCATCTCGCAACTTCTGGCTATATCGTTTTGGGGCAGACGGGTTACGAATTCCGATTCCATACCGTAATTGGCCAGCGATACCGATACGTTGGCTTCTCCCCCTCCGAATGTGGCTGTGAATTCCGTTGCCTGACTGAAGCGTTGGTAACCCGGTGTGGCCAACCGCAACATGATTTCTCCGAATGTGACTACTTTTTTACTCATGGTTCAAATATAGTTATAAAATATCAGTGTGCAAATATACACTAAATCTTTGATTTAAAACAATCGATTGCGCAAAAATAAAAGCAAACTTTTTAGCTTTATTTTAGACGCTTGTCAATAAATGTGTTACAAATTTCGTGTTCGTTGACGGAATTTGCACTTGTGCTATTCTTTCAGAGAATCGGACAGGTGTTCTTTTATGACATATTTTTTGACCATTTTGAAAAGGTTGGACGCAAAAACAAAATCATTTAACGCTTTATTGTCCGAAGTAAAAATTTCTTCATTATTTCCGACCCATTCTTTGTGTCCTTTATCCAGGAATACGATATTTTCTCCGATACCCATAACCGAATTCATATCGTGTGTATTAATAATTGTTGTAATGTTATATTCGCGGGTGATGTCTCTGACCAGTTCATCAATGAGTATCGAAGTCCGGGGATCTAATCCGGAATTAGGCTCGTCGCAAAATAAGTATTTAGGGTTTAAGGCAATCGCACGTGCAATTGCGACACGTTTTTGCATCCCTCCGCTTATTTCAGAAGGAAAGAGGTTGTTTGCACCTTTCAGGTTTACTCTATCCAGGCAAAATTCTGCACGCTTTATTCGTTCGGCCAAAGACTTGCGGGTAAACATCTTTAACGGAAACATGACATTTTCTATTACGGTCAGAGAATCGAATAGTGCCGATCCCTGAAACAACATTCCGATTTCGGAGCGTAAGGCCTTAATTTGTGCCCCGGATATTTGTAATAAATCTTTGCCGTCATATAGTATTTGTCCTGATTCTGGGCGTAATAATCCGACAATCGATTTCATCAATACGGTTTTCCCCGATCCGCTTTGGCCGATGATCAGATTCGTTTTTCCGGTGTGAAAGGTCGCAGAAATGTCATGCAAGATAGTTTTTCCGTCAAACGATTTTGTAACATTTTTAATTTCTATCATTGCAATAATATTTTGGTCAGTAAGACATCAAGTAATAAGATTGTTACGCTGCTTACGACTACAGAGTCGGTACTTGCCTGCCCTACCTCAAGAGCACCGCCTTTTACTTTATAGCCGTAAAAAGATGCTACGCTGCTAATCACAAATCCGAAGAAAAGAGATTTGATGATCGAGTACCAGATATAATATTCATTGAAATATGATTGTAGTCCGTAAACATAGCGGGATGTCGGAATAATTGAAGTGAAAATACTTACCAGATACCCTCCAAACAATCCTGTGAACATGCTGAATGCTACCAAGATGGGGATAAACGTTACTAATGCCGTGATTTTAGGTAAGATAAGATAATTGGCCGAATTTACTCCCATGATATCCAATGCGTCTATCTGTTCCGTTACTCGCATTGTCCCTATTTCGGATGCGATGTTAGAGCCTATTTTTCCTGCAAGGATAAGGCACATTATAGATGATGAGAATTCGAGCAGTAGGGTATCTCTCGTTATTAAACCTACCGTATAGGGGGGAATCAACGGAGACATGATGTTCAAAGATGTCTGTATGGCTATAACAGCACCGATAAACAGAGAGATCGTTACCACGATAGCAATAGAGTCTATCACGAGTTGATAAACTTCCATTATATATCGTCTGAAAAATTCGCTCCATCGGTCGGGAATCGAGAAAACTTTACCCATTAATAAAATATATTCGCCGAACTTGTTTAGCGATTTTAATATAAACATATTTTTTCGTTTTTAATAGATACCATTTCAGTAAAAAGAGTATTCTTTTTACGACAACAATATGTATATTTTAATGAGAGCCTGTTTAAAATTTCCAATAAAGAAACATAATCAGGTCATCTTTGCATTTTCTTTCGGTCTGTTTTTCCGTTTTTACTCGATAGCCAGCTATCCTCTTCATAAAAACTATAAAACATTCTCAAAAGAAACTCTCAAGCCTGACCCGAGTAAAATTTAATCAGACTCTACAAACTTAGGGAAAAATTTTCAGGCATGGCTGTTTTAAACTTAAAAATTGATATAAAATACCTTTATCTTTCATTTGCATACAGTGTAACAGTTCTTTATAAGAATATTTTAAAAAAACGAAAAAAATAAGGAAATGGAAAATTTTCATGAAAAAATAAATGTATATTTGCACATATAAAATGTATTAAAGTCGGCTTGTCATACTCTTACACACCTAAATATGCGATGTGAATCGCTGAGCTCCTAAAAAACGGTTATATTACCGTCTACAACACCAAAGAGATAAAGACGGGCTGGCTTTATTTTTTTATGTTTATAAAATTTAGAACGCCAAATTACCGAAGTTCATGAAAATCTTTACCTTTGCAATAAAAATAATCAGTCGCAAGTAAATCAGATATTAGGAATGTCAGAAAAGTTTATCCCGAATGTTGAGACAGAAAAAAATACGACGGATACCCGTATCGTGTCGGATGACGATTTGATGGTATTGAGAACCGAAAATTTAGTGAAGAAATACGGACAACGTACGGTTGCCAATCATGTCTCTATTAATGTAAAACAAGGTGAGATTGTCGGTTTGTTAGGACCGAACGGAGCTGGAAAGACCACGACTTTTTATATGACTACCGGTTTAGTCACCCCTAATGAAGGGCGTATTTTTCTGAATGATCTTGAGATTACGAAGTTTCCCGTATATAAACGTGCTCAGCATGGAATCGGATATTTAGCGCAGGAGGCTTCGGTGTTTCGTAAAATGTCGGTTGAGGATAATATTTTATCGGTTTTGCAAATGACCGGAAAGAGTAAGGAATTTCAGAAAGAGAAATTAGAAAGTCTGATTGCTGAATTTCGGTTACAAAAGGTAAGGAAAAATTTGGGAGATCAGTTGTCCGGGGGAGAAAGACGACGTACGGAGATTGCTCGTTGTCTGGCTATCAGCCCTAAGTTTATTATGCTTGACGAACCTTTTGCCGGGGTTGACCCGATTGCCGTAGAAGATATTCAGTATATTGTATATAAGCTTAAAGAGAAAAATATCGGAATTTTGATTACCGACCATAATGCTCCTGAGACTTTGAGTATCACCGATCGGGCGTATATGTTATTTGAGGGTAAGATATTATTTCAAGGAACTTCTGAAGAGCTGGCCGTCGATCCGGTAGTTCGGGAAAAATATCTTGGGCGTAATTTTATTTTTCATCGTAAGAAATTCGATTGATTTTTCGAGGAATATACCACGGTAGTTTTTTATATCCGTAACGACTTTTTTTGTAGATATTTATATAAGGTATAGCTGCATAAGACAAAAAGTATCAAACTATATACGGCAATATCCCAAGTACCGTTTTCCATAGTACCGAGTTTTTCAAAGTAAGAAAGTTCGTATCCCTGATTTTCTATATAACGGAAAACAACGGTTATACTGTTATTAAAAAAATGTGCGGTTATCGGTAACCATATATTTCCTGACCATACGAGCAAATATCCGAAAAAAGCTCCGAGCAACATGCGAGGAATAAATCCGAAAAACTGAAAATGTACAGTGCTGAATATTATTGCTCCGATCCATATTGCGGCATGTTTGTTACCTGTTTTTTCCCATAATAACTTTTGAAGGAGTCCTCTGAACAAGGCCTCTTCCCCTATACCGGTCAGAATACCGATAACAAAAATTAATAATACCAGAGCTCCTAAAGAATGTATGTTTAGTAGTTGATCGGTAATTAGCTGGGCTGAGGCTTCTTTATTACGCATCCACGTTTCAACAGCCGAAAATTTCTCGGGCAATGACAAAGATTGATTCCAGCTTATGACTAGATTCATGAAGGGTGCAAATACGATCATACAGATTATGACACCGATAAGTGCTGTAACAGTCGGTTTTTTATCCATTTTCAAGTAAGAAAACGGACGGGAACTGAATAGTCCGGCTGTAACTACGGCTGTGGAAATAAAAAGAAAAATACATTGGATGGACATGCTTCCTACAAGAATATCCGATTGGGATAAAATGTTACTAAAACCGGTGCTGAATAACCATATCAATATTGCCGATATGATGAGCATTATCAGCATAATACAAAGCGTAATGAATATTTTCGTCCAAAAAGAAGCTGTTCCGTATATATTTGAAAAAGTCATATTTTATGAATGTTAAAAGCTTGCCGACCGGGTTATAATTAAAATAAGAATAAGTAATAGCGTAAATATCAGTTGATTTCGAGCAGTTTTCCCTAAAATCGGATTCAGTTCTGTTCCTTTCTTTTTTGTCATTGCATACCAAGTTTTCAGGTGTATACTTAAATATAGAATAGCGGCAATATAGCCGGTTATGCTGGTCGTGAACCAGATAGTTCCGGTAACAGCTAATGCTGCAATTCCATTCAAAAGGTATGCGTATTCTGCAAATTTATGCCCAAATAATACAACGAGTGTTTTTTTATTCGAAGTTTCATCAGTCTCTTTATCCCGATAATTGTTGACCATGAGAATATTGACCGATAATAAGCCCATAGCTATGCTGCAAAGAAACACTTGCCGTTCGAAATAAAGCGCCTGGACATAAAAAGAAAGATTAACAGCTATGAGTCCGAAAAAAATGAATACGGCGATATCTCCCAATCCGTGATAGGATAGGGGATAAGGTCCTGCAGAATAAGCTATTGCAAAAATTGCGATAAATATGCCGGCAAAAAGAAGTCCCCAACCGCCTATGGGGATTAGCAAACAGCCGGTAACACATGCTAAAGCCAAAGTCAGCATTGTTGCCAGAAGCATGGATTGGGGAGAAATATCACCGGATGCTACGGCTCGACGCGGTCCTACACGATCAGCATTGTCACTTCCTTTTTTATAGTCGAAGTAATCATTGCCGAAATTTGAAGCGATTTGAGCCAATAATGCGAATATAAGACATATTGTAGCTGCATATCCGTTGAATGTATTCTGATACCATGCGTATGCCGAAGCTGCAATTACAGGACTTACCGATGTCGGTAAAGTACGGGGACGGGCAGCCTCTATCCATTTCTTTATCATTGAAACTCTATCTTAAAGTTCTTCTTCGTTTTCCTTTTGTACGATACCGAAACAAGCTTGTATCGCTTTACGTATTGTTGCGGCATCTTCTTTGTCTTCTTTCAAAATCGAAAGCACAAAGCTAAGATATTTTTCTTTATTTGCCAATCCGCATAAATGAGTCACTCGGCTTTGTGGTAGCATCCCTTTTTGATTATATACTCTTAAAATGGCCGGATAATCTTCATTTTCAGCATATCGGATAAACTCCTCGAGAATATTTCTATATATAGAGTCCGTGTCTATATTATCGGTCAACGTTTCTATATGCCGGGTAAACTCTTCGATGGTGTTTAAACGCCGGTCTATCGTGTATTCGATTTCTCTGCGGGTACGGTGACGGGTGTGTAGTAAGGCTTGAGATTCTATATCCTTTTTGAAAAGAGCTATTACGTTCTGTTTTACAGCATGAAACACTTCGTCTTCATTCTGTAACATTCTTCTGGCAATTACTCGGATTATAGGTTCGAGCATTAGCAGATTTTCTACTTCAGCAACATCCGGAACATAAATGTTTCGTTCTCTTAAATATTTGATTTCATGCGGTGTACGTCTATCTCTATCTACAATTCCTTTTGATTCGAGATGATGAAATCCTTTCATTTCGGCAAAAGCTTTAGTCGTTTCTATGACCTTAGAGCATCCTCCGAGCGGTTTTACCATATATTCCGGGAAAATATACGGGTATAATTTTATATCGATACTGGATGAGTCCGTGCCTTCTATAAAAAGAATAGGTTTCCGGCTTCCTAACAGTTCAAGATAAACTTCTTCTGGAAAAAGTTCTTGATTTTCTATGAGTTCGTAATCCCAAGAGTGTTGATCTGCATCGTATGATTTTACCCATATTCTTATTCCTCCGGTTCTTGTCGTTGCGAATTCTATATCGTGTGTCAGATATACAAATGTGCAGTCGGGGCGTTCTTGTTCTATATAATCCCATAAAGAACTCATGATCGAGCGATGCAGATGAACTTCCGGATCTTCGATAATCAAAATAGAGTCGGGCGATGCCGATAGTGCCGCTGCGATTAGATAGAATACCACCCTTTCGCCTTGACTCATGCGCAAAGCATTATATGGATTATTACATTTATCCGATATGATTTCCAAACGATCAGGTTTGCGCAATAGCCGACTGTGTGGAAATATTTTTTCCCATATAACTTGAGTTCTGTCGAGTTTTGTAATCGGGATGGCTACTCCGATCTCATTCTTTAACCGTTCTTTATATTCCGTTAGCGTTTTGAATTCTTCATATTGAAGTAGGCAAAACAGTTGCTCGAATTCCGTTTGTGTTTGAGAAGCCGATTTTTCGCTGAAAGCTTCTTTAAACTGTCGGGCAATGGAGTTGGGAGAATCGGGAGAGTCAGGAACGATACAAACCGAGTTCAGTGCGGATATGCGAAATGTCTGTTCAGGATATTCCCGTTCTATTTCTTCTCCGAAACGACTCTTGCCTGCTCCGTTTGCACCGATTATAACTATATTATGAGGGTTCTGTAAAACAATTCTTTCCGATAAATCGTTTTTAGGAGGTAATGTGATTTCCATATACAAACATGTTATCTTTAGAAAAACTTGTATTTCTCAAATGTACGGAATTATCATTTATAAAAGTGCCCGACTGCCATTTTTTTTTTATTTTTGAGGCAGATATAATTTAAAAACGGAATATTATGTTTTCAGGAATTGTAGAAGAAGCAGCTACCGTTGTGGCTCTTAAAAAAGAACAGGGAAATTTGCATTTGACTCTTTCTTGTTCGTTTACTGACGAGTTGAAAATAGATCAGAGCGTGGCACATAACGGAGTATGTCTTACCGTGGTGAGTATAGAAGAAGGGGCATATACCGTGACAGCGATTCAAGAAACTCTTGACAGAAGCAATCTGGGCTTGTTGAAGGTCGGCGATAAAGTCAATCTCGAACGAAGTATGGTGATGAACGGACGGTTAGACGGGCATATCGTTCAGGGACATGTTGACCAGACAGCTCGTTGCACTGCTGTAGAAGAAGCCGATGGCAGTTGGTATTATACTTTTGTATATGATTTTGACAAAAAGAAAGCTCGCGAAGGATATATGACAGTGGAGAAAGGATCGGTAACGGTAAACGGTGTGAGCCTTACAGTTTGCAATTCTAAAGATGACAGTTTTCAGGTAGCTATAATTCCTTATACTCATGAACATACGAACTTTCATCAGATTACAGTCGGGAGTGTAGTAAATCTTGAATTTGACATTATCGGTAAGTATATCAGCCGCATGATGAAGTATTCTGATTAAATCTGCATATATGGATTTCCTTTCTCTTGTAAAACAGCGGCAGAGCGATCGGGCTTTTGATCCGGAACGTTCTGTCGAGCCGGAAAAGCTGGAGCGCATTTTAGAGGCGGGACGGCTTGCCCCGTCATCCTGTAATTCGCAACCTTGGCATTTTATCGTAGTCGATGATCCGGAGTTGAAAAATCGTGTAGCAGATGCGACATCGAATCGAATATTGAACATTAACCACTTTACCAAACAAGCTCCGGTACATATTGTTATTGTTGAGGAAAGTGCTAATATTTCTGCCGGTTTGGGAGGCTGGATCAAGCGGAAGCATTTTCCGCATATCGATATTGGAGTAGCCGCAGCACATATTGTTTTGGCTGCGGCTGCCGAAGGATTGGGCAGTTGTATGCTGGGGTGGTTCGACGAAAAAGCCATGCGTAAGGTTTTGGGAATTCCTTCCGGAAAAAGAGTTATACTCGATATTGTAATAGGATATTCGGTGCAGGAACATCGTGATAAAAAAAGAAAATCGGCAGATACGGTAATATCTGCCAATCACTATTGAATGTGAATGAGAAATAAGAGCGTGTACAATTTTGTACACGTTTTTTTTTACATTACTTTTGTAAGCGAATCAGAAAATTACCATAATGAGCGATCAACGTTATAATCTGCGCGGCGTTTCCGCATCGAAAGAGGATGTTCATAATGCCATAAAAAATATAGACAAGGGAATTTTCCCGAAAGCCTTTTGTAAAATTATTCCTGATATTCTCGGGGGAGATCCGGAGTATTGCAATATCATGCATGCCGACGGGGCGGGGACAAAATCTTCTTTAGCGTATATATATTGGAAAGAAACCGGAGATCTTTCGGTTTGGAAAGGGATTGCCCAAGATGCGCTTATTATGAATATCGATGATCTTTTGTGTGTCGGTGCTACCGATAACATTCTTGTGTCTTCGACCATAGGACGAAATAAATTGTTGATTCCCGGTGAGGTCATTTCTGCCATTATTAACGGTACGGACGAATTGCTTTCGGAATTGCGTGAGTTAGGTGTAAACGCTTATGCTACCGGAGGCGAGACAGCCGATGTAGGGGATTTGGTGCGTACGATTATTGTGGATAGTACGGTGACATGCCGGATGAAGCGGTCGGATGTCATATCGAATCATCGTATACAGGATGGTGACGTTATCGTAGGTATGGCCTCATTCGGACAGGCTACTTATGAAAAAGAATATAATGGAGGCATGGGTAGTAATGGCTTGACTTCTGCACGTCATGATGTTTTTTCTAAATATTTAGCTGAGAAATATCCCGAAAGTTATGATGCGGCTGTTCCTGAAGAGCTTATCTATTCCGGAGGACTTCGTCTTACAGACGAGATTAAGGGATTGGGGCTTGATGCAGGTAAACTTGTATTGTCGCCTACCCGTACTTATGCACCAGTAATTAAAAAATTATTGGATTATATGAGGCCGGAAATACATGGTATGGTACATTGTTCGGGTGGAGCACAAACTAAGGTAATGCATTTTGTAGAAGGTGTGAAAGTCACGAAAAATAATCTTTTCCCTGTTCCGCCTCTCTTTAAGATGATACAAGAACAGTCAGGAACTGACTGGCAGGAGATGTATAAAGTGTTTAATATGGGACATCGTATGGAAGTGTATGTGACACCAGACCGAGCACAAGAAGTCATAGATATTACCCGCTCATTCGGGATCGATGCCCAGATTATCGGATTTGTCGAAAAAGCTGATAAGAATAGTCTCGTTATCGAATCGGAATTCGGACATTTCGAATATTAGAACTTCTGGAAATGATAAAAAAACAAACCGTTCGCCGGAATTTTTCATTTCCGAAGAACGGTTTGTTTTTTATTGTTTTATCCGATAAATTTTGTTGTTTTATTTTACCGGAATTTGTTTCGGTTCTTTAGATTCGGGAAGAGCCTTTTTGGGAATTGTGACACTTAATATGCCATTTTCCTGCTTAGCTTCAATCCCATCCTTATTGATATTTTCCGGTAAAACCAAAGTTTGACGAAATTGAGAATAGGAGAATTCCCTTCTTAGGAATTTGCCTTTTTTATCTTTTTCTTCATTTTCTTTTTTATTTTCCACCGTGATTATAAGATGATCATTATCGTCTATGCGAACGCTGAAGTCATCTTTAGTCAGACCCGGAGCAGCTATTTCTACTTCGTATTCTTTATCGTTTTCGATAATGTTTACAGCAGGTGCTGAACTGTTGGATTTTGCGATCCATTCGTTTCCGAAAAAATCATTAAAGATACCGGGTAACCAGTTTTGAGAATGTTTTGCAGGTGTCATAATTGTACCTCCTAAAAATTAAATTAAACATATAACTATTAAGTAAAAAAACTTTGAACTGTTTAAATATCAATTCAAAATACTATTAGTACTACTGCAAAGAACATGCCACAAAAAGAATTTGCGGCGGTATTGGCAGTTAAAAAAAACGATATAAGCTCAAATTTTATTGGGTAATAGCAATATCGTATCGCAGTAGAGAGAATTGTATATGGAAAGGGTAGCCCTCTAATTTTTTGTTTCCTCCGGTACTTTTATGAAAATAATATCGTTT
Source organism: Coprobacter fastidiosus (assembly GCF_030296935.1). Taxonomy (NCBI): domain Bacteria; kingdom Pseudomonadati; phylum Bacteroidota; class Bacteroidia; order Bacteroidales; family Barnesiellaceae; genus Coprobacter; species Coprobacter fastidiosus. The sequence continues at coordinate 3,222,615 of NZ_AP028032.1, forward strand.
GCCCTTGTCGAAACTTTCTATTTCAAATTGCCGAGTTGTATGGGGCAGTAATTCTCCATCGACCATTACTTCCCGGTAATCAATCATTTTTCCGTTGGGAGCTCTATATGTGATTTTTAGTTTTACTCGGGTAACCAGATTTTCGGTATTGTTTTGTAGCATGAATGTTTCGGTACGGTCATTCAGCCTTTTTTCAAAACCTAACATGTCTATGGCATGGGCAAAATCTGTTTTTCTTAGACTTCCGGATTTCCCGCATAAAGTATTTTGTACTGTATCCTTTTTGTTTGTAATGATTCGTGCCGGCTGTGTTCGTGGTACGAACGGATTTTTCGGAACGTTGTTTTGTCCGGATAGTAAGATACAATTACAAGAAAGCACTATAATCAAAAAGAGTACATGTTTCATGATAGGATAGCTATAAATGATTAACTTTAGTTACAAAAATAAGATTTTTAGGATAAATGGCGGTAATTCTGTTTAGAAAATGTATATTAGAAAACGCATTTCTGTATCTTTACAGACAAAAATAAAAAAATGAAACGTCATACATTTCTATTGATATTGGGGGTTTTATCTTTAGGTGTAATTCAAGCTGTTCCTTTATTGAATGGGGCGGATCAGATTGATAAAATTGTTTCTTTGTTAAAATCCAAACGGGTCGGATTAGTCGTTAATCATACTTCTTTGGTGGGGGATAAGCAAGTACATCTTTTGGATACATTATTGAGTCGGGGAGTTCATGTCGTCTCTGTTTTTGCACCGGAACACGGCTTTCGCGGAAATGCAGATGCCGGAGAAGTTGTCATGAATGGTCGTGACAAGCAGTCGGGTTTGTCCGTTATATCCCTTTATGGGAAAAATAAAAAGCCGACAAGGGAACAGCTGTCTGGAATAGATGTTATAGTATTCGATATTCAAGATGTCGGTGCTCGTTTTTACACTTACATAAGTACTATGTATTATGTAATGCAGTCTTGTGCTGAAACAGGAGTGGAGATGGTCGTGTTGGATCGTCCTAATCCGAACGATTATATTGACGGACCGATCATGCAAGACTCTTTGCGTTCATTTGTTGGAATGTTGCCGCTTCCGGTTCTACACGGTTTGACAATCGGGGAATTGGCCGGAATGATTCGGGGTGAAAATTGGGGGGATACTCATTCCTTAAAACTTACGGTAATCCCTGTAAAAGGTTGGCAACATGGAGATTCTTATATTCTTCCTGTGAAACCGTCTCCTAACTTGCCGAATAGTCGATCTATCACATTATATCCGTCATTATGTTTTTTTGAGGCGACAGATATTAGTGTAGGGCGGGGTACTCGTTACCCTTTTCAAGTATTGGGCTATCCGGATAAGAAATTCGGAACATTTAGTTTCACACCTCGTGCGCTTCCCGGCTTTGATAAGAATCCATTACAGAAAGATAAGACTTGTTTCGGAATCGATTTACGGGAGATTGAAGTGAGTGGAGGATTGTCATTGAAATATATCCTTGATTTTTACCGGATTGCAGATCAAGGAAAATCCTTTTTTACCAGACCTCGTTTTTTTGATATGTTGATGGGAAATACGCAGGTCAGAATGGACATAATTGCCGGAAAAAATGAGAGTCAAATAAAAGGGCGCTGGGCTGATGAATTGAAAGAATACCGGCAGATGAGAAAGCGATATTTACTTTATCCTGATTTTCGTAATTTTGATTAATGTGTTGTTGGAAATTTAAAGCCTGTTTAAATTTCGGAGAGACGAAGCATCAACTTTGCAGCTGCTCGGGCGTCACTCAATGCATCATGGTGGTTAAGAGGAATTTGAAAATATTCACTGACAGTGTTGAGTTTATGATTTCTGAGAAATGGCAGTTTTTTGCGGGCTAATCGATAAGTACAGATACTTTCCGGAAGATGACTGGCGATTTGAGCCTTTTCGAGACAAGCATGCAGAACGCTCATGTCAAAAGGTGCATTATGTGCGACAATCGCGTCGCATTTGACAAACCACGAATCGATCCGACTCCAGACTTCTTCAAACGTCGGAGCATCCATTACCTTATCGGGGGTAATTCCATGTATGGCCGTACTCCAGTGTGAAAAGAAAAAAGGCTGAGGTTTTATAAGAGTTTCCCATTCTCTTGTTATTAGTCCGTTATTAACGATTACTAATCCCATAGAACAAGCACTGCTTCTGTATTTGTTGGCAGTTTCAAAATCTATTGCGATAAAATTGTTGATCATATTTTGTTCTTGGTGCAAACATACTCAAAAAGAACTATCTGATCGAATATTTTAGAAATTTTATTGCTTATCGATATGGATAAGTGGATCTAAATGTTATTGATTTAAAAAATATAGTAGCAAAAAGATTATATTTTTGGGTTATTCTATGCAAAAGTGTTATATTTGTCCCTGCAAAATACCTATGTGGCTTTGCAAAAAATAGAATGAAAAATATATTTTTAGTTGATCGATATGGTTAACAAATTGTATATCATTGATATAATATTGAAAAATACAAGGTAAAAATGGCATTGATTATTCCGAAACAGTATAAATTGAAATTGCTTCCCGAAACCACCGAACAGGCGATAAAAACATTGAAGGTCAGTTTTCAGGAAAAATTGTCTAAATCATTAAACCTTCGTCGGGTAACAGCACCTTTGTTTGTATTAGCCGGAACAGGTATCAATGACGATCTTAATGGGCATGAAAGGGCTGTTACATTTCCAATTAAATGTATGGGAGACAGAAAGGCGGAGGTCGTACATTCCCTTGCCAAATGGAAACGATTAAAGTTGGGGGCTTACGGAATTGCTCCGGGATATGGACTTTATACGGATATGAATGCGATCCGTTCGGATGAAGATTTGGACAATTTGCATTCTTTGTATGTAGATCAGTGGGATTGGGAACAGACGATTACCGAGCAAGATCGGAATTTAGATTATCTAAAGGATGTCGTTCGTAAAATTTATAATATTGTAAAAGAACTGGAGAGTCAGGTATATGCCGACTTTCCCCATATTACTCCTATATTGCCGGATAAAATTACTTTTATTCATGCCGAAGAGCTTTTGCAGATGTATCCGACTTTGTCTCCAAAAGACAGGGAAGCGAAAGCCGCACGGAAATATGGAGCGATATTTATTATCGGGATAGGAGGTAACCTCTCTAACGGAGAACCTCACGACGGGCGTGCTCCGGACTATGATGATTGGATTTCCATGAATTCGGATGGATATAACGGATTGAATGGAGATATTATTTTATGGAACTCTATTTTAGAATGTCCATTCGAACTTTCCTCTATGGGTATTCGTGTCGATCGTATAGCCTTGCGCCGACAGTTGGAAATTTGCGGTTGTCCCGAACGAGAGATGTTAGATTTTCATAAAGCTTTATTATCAGGGGAACTACCGCTTTCCATCGGTGGAGGAATCGGGCAATCGCGTCTTTGTATGTTTTTGTTGCAAAAAGCGCATATCGGGGAGGTGCAAGCGAGTATTTGGCCTGAAGATCAAATTACCGAATGTGCTAAGCACCATATTTATTTATTGTGATAATCGAACTCGTTCAGTAAAATAAAACAGTCCCGTTATTGTATAATATATTTATATAATAGCGGGCTTTCTGTTTTTTTTCTACCTTTGTATAGCTATTCTAAAAAATAAAAAGAAAATTCTATGTCATCCTTACGTTTCAGAGTTGTAGAGGAAGCTTTTAAAAAGAAAGCAGTTCCTGTGGAACGCCCGGAAGAACGTCCGTCCGAGTATTTTGCCAAGTATGTATTTAATCGTGAAAAGATGTTTCGATATTTGCCTCGGAAAACATACGATGCATTGGTCGATGCGATCGATAATGGAAAACCTTTAAACCGGGAGATTGCCGATCCTGTTGCTGCGGGAATGAAAAAATGGGCAATAGAAATGGGCGTGACGCATTATACTCATTGGTTTCATCCTTTGACCGACGGTACGGCAGAAAAACATGATGCTTTTGTAGAACACGACGGTAAGGGCGGAATGGTCGAGGAGTTTTCGGGAAAGCTGTTGATTCAGCAAGAAGGAGATGCTTCGAGTTTTCCGAACGGTGGAATACGAAATACGTTCGAGGCCCGCGGATATAGTGCATGGGATCCTTCTTCTCCTGCATTCATAGTGGGAGATACGTTATGTATTCCTACTATTTTTATTTCTTATACAGGAGAGTCTCTCGATTACAAAGCTCCTTTGTTGAAATCGATTGATGCCGTTACTTCTGCAGCGTTGGAGGTATGTCATTATTTTGATTCGCGAGTAAAAAAAGTTTATTCTTATTTGGGTTGGGAACAAGAATATTTTTTGGTTGATGAGGGATTATATGCTGCCCGTCCGGATTTGTTGCTGACAGGACGAACGCTTATGGGACATGAAAGCTCTAAGAATCAGCAGCTTGAAGATCATTATTTTGGTGCTATTCCTACTCGTGTATCGGCTTTTATGCAAGAATTGGAAATTGAAAGTTTGAAATTAGGCATTCCGGTGAAAACTCGTCATAATGAGGTCGCTCCTAATCAATTCGAGTTAGCCCCCATATATGAAGAATGTAATTTGGCGAACGACCATAATCAGGTCATTATGGAACTTATGCGCCGTGTTGCTCGTCGTCACGGATTCCGTGTGTTACTGCACGAAAAGCCATTTAAAGGCGTAAACGGGTCGGGTAAGCATAATAACTGGTCTTTAGGAACGGATACCGGAATACCGTTGTTGGCTCCTGCAAAAACACCCGAAGGAAACCTGCAGTTCGTTACATTTCTTGTAAATGTGATCATGGCTGTTTATAAACATAATGCTTTGCTGAAAGCCAGTATATCTTCAGCTACTAATGCGCATCGTTTAGGGGCGAACGAAGCCCCCCCTGCAATAATTTCTATTTTTCTGGGATCGCAGATGTCAGATGTTCTTGATGCTTTAGAAAACAGTTCGGATGATGCGGTAATAGAGTTGTGTGATAAAACAGGGGTGAAACTCAATATATCTCAGATTCCCGAATTGCTTATGGATAATACGGATAGAAACAGAACATCCCCATTTGCTTTTACCGGAAATCGTTTTGAATTCAGAGCAGTCGGTTCGTCTGCCAATTGTGCGGCGGCTATGATCGTTCTTAATTCTGCAGTTGCCCATCAACTTCGTCTCTTTAAAGAAGAGGTTGATAAGAAAATTCAGGCAGGGGAAAGTAAAGAGAAGGCGATTATTCGAGTATTGAAAAAATATATAAAGGAAAGTAAGCCTATTCGTTTTGACGGTAACGGATATAGCGATGAATGGAAGGCGGAAGCTGCTGCTCGTGGATTGGATTGTGAGACCAGTACTCCTGTTATTTTTGATGCTTATATAAAACCTGCTTCTGTCGAGATGTTTTCGGCAGTAGGGGTGATGAATGCTGTAGAGTTGGCTGCTCGCAATGAAGTAAAATGGGAAATGTACACTAAAAAAATACAGATCGAAGCTCGGGTAATGGGAGACTTGGCTTTGAATCATATTTTGCCTGTTGCAACGAGGTATCAAGCTTTATTATTAGATACGGTTTGTAAAATTAAGGAAGTATTTCCGCCTGAAGAAGCTGCTGCGATGTCTTCTAAAGATATGGAAATAATTCGTAAAATAGCCCGCCATACACTTTCTATACAAGAAATGGTAGCTACTATGGTGAATGCTCGTAAGTTGGCAAATAAAATCGAAGGGGAAAGGGCAAAAGCTATTGCATACCATGACACTGTTGCTCCGATGTTAGATGAGATACGGTATCATATCGATAAGCTTGAATTGATGGTCGATAATCAGATGTGGCCTTTGCCTAAATATAGGGAAATGTTATTTGTACGTTAAGTTTCATATCTAAAGATATACCAAGAGATATTCAGTAAATGTTTTTAAAAATAAGGCATCATAAAATATTTTATGTAAGGCAATACGGGATTCAGGACGAGTTCCGTATTTTTTATTTTATAGATTTGCAAAATTGAAGAAGATTATGATGGAAAAATATTATTTGAATTTATAATTAAAAATATTCCGGCAACAAGTTTTTAATCTTTTTTCTGACATTATGGATTCTGCTTTTAACCGTGCCCTCCTTCATATTTAGAATATTCCCTATCTCTTTATAGCTTTTCCCTTGAATCAACAGCCCTATTAATGCACGAGTAGGAATGTCCATTTTGTCTATTAAATTTAAAATGTAGTTATAATCATAGAGAATAGTATTGTTTTCAACCTGAACATTACACAGAGTTTCTTGTTCTTTATATAAAACTTTGCTCTTTCTCGTCAAAGAGATAAAACGGTTTCTTATAAATATAAAAGATATTTTTAGAGAATATTGCCGAGACTCGAATTTGTCTCTATTTTTAAGTATCTGATAATTTACGTCTTGCACGATATCTAATGCATACTCGTAATCATTAGTAAGATACACGGCATATTTAATCATATCCGGCTGGTATTTTACCAACTCGTTTTCAAGATCGGAGTTTTCCATTTGCTTTAAGATTAACATTGAACAAAAAAGAAACCTCCATTCCCGGTTCTGGAATAAATAGAAAGACATAAAAGCATCAACTCTTTGAGTGCTTTTGGAATGGAGGTTTCAATACCTTCACCCCAGAACCACACTCTGAAGTTTTACACTTTTATGTCTTTCCGTTAATAAAAGTAACTATAAAATCCGAATTAAAAAAACATTTCAGACATTATTTTAAAACAAATAAAATATTTATACTTACACTTTTGCTTAAAACAATAGTAATATACCTATAAATCAACACAATATAAATACACACATCTTTTAAAAACACTTCTTAAAAAAATAATATCTTATGATATATTTTTCGTGGTCAAATATACACGATTACCAATTATTATCTTTATCTGTATTCTTTTGATAAAAACCTAACAAATAGTTAATCGGATAATTAATACTGTCTTCAATCCTAAGTTTATGCTTTAATTTTCTTGGTTTAACTGTTCCTTCCCTTGTAAATAAACTTCTAACATGAAAATAAAATGACTTATAACTCTTACTCTCTTTATCATATACTTGATTACTGACAGAGGGCGCATCAACTTTTATTTTCCCGTCTTTAAATTGAAACAAGAAACTACAATCTCCGTAATAATCATAATAAGCATAGATACAACCCTCTTTCCAATCAAGATTCTTTAATTCGCATATTTTAATTGCAACATTCTCATCTTCACTCATCACTTCTTTAGGGTCTCTATAAAGAGACATGGCATTGGACTTTACCATAGAATAAAGTTCACTTGCTGTTTTTCCCTCAAACGGAACTACAACATAATCCGAACTGTCTGCTGTAAGAAAACTCCCGTTTGATTGTAAGAAAAACTCTACTTCCTTTTGTGAGAAAGACGACATTACAAGCATCAAAAATCCGCAAATGAACAATGCCTTTTTCATATCGAGTAAGTTTTAGATCCTCACATCATAAATCCTGTATAGTAACTCTTTTTACAAATATAGCAATTTATATGAAAGTATCAATTGCCCTATCTGAAATTTGCTGTGGTAACCTATTAGAAAAAGAGCCTACCGGCATTTTGTAAGCTCCTTTTTAATATTGAAGAAATAATTATTTGATTATTAAATTACGGCTTTTGTATTTGTTTCTCGAATTTATTTAATAAAGAGTTTAACTCTTTTGAATAATCATATTTCGTTGTTGATTTTGATTTGCAATTATATCTTAACGATTTAATTTGGTCTGAATACGTAAGGGAATTAGAATTTGAATCTCTATTAGGTATATGCAACCCGTTACTTTACATGTCTCGTTATTTGCTTTTATGTATGTTTCTCCAACTCTTTCAGCGGTAACATTCCTTTCTTCATTTACACCTGCTATCGACGGCTGATCTGATTACATTATTCTTCATATCTATCCGTGTCAAAAGAAAATTCACTCGATATGGCATTCATGTTCTCCTTTCAGCATGTGAGCCTTGTATTCGGCAGGCAATTCTACTCTATTCTCCAGTATCCGGAATGCTTTCAGCAACTTTTCCAACTTACTCGGGTTATTCCGATACCTTTTGAAGTCTTTGGGTATTGTGTGTTGAGTAACGTAGTATTTTTTATCATTCACAGGACTTTATAAAGGCTTCCATACTGCTTGTGTTTGTCATACCAGCAAATTTGCCTGTGCATGTTTCCATTATGGTTGCAACGGTGTTCTTATTTGGTTCTGAATACACTGTATTCATCAATGTGTTTTCAACAAGTTGTTTATACTTCTAATGTTTTTTTCGCTTTTTCCTGTAATACCTATATAATATAATAAGTCTCTACGTAATCGGAACGAAGTTTGTTTTTTTACTACTGTTTTTCATATTATTTGAGGGTGTGTCAAAATGTACTTGAATATACAATATTTTGGCACACCCTCTATTACTATTACAAATTTATTTGCAAGCAAAAACTGCAGTATTATTTTTTATCATATCTTGATAAGCCATAACTCCTGCTTTAGAAAGTTCTACAGTCATAGTCTCTCCGTTTGCATTATACATATTTACATGGTTATCATCGATGAATGTCATAAATTTTGTACTCTGTCCGTTTGCTTCTACCGACCAAGATTTGTCGCTATCGTCGAATACGAGTTCAAAAGTTTTGTTCGCAGTTTCATCGGTAATGGTGTATCCGTTTTCGTGTGTTTTTACTAAATATTCATGACCGTTTTCACCTTTGATCTGCTGAGTATTATCTGCGATGGGATTAGAACCTGACCAGAATTCGACAGAGTTCAATACTACGACATCGGCCAATAGAGAAATTTCGTATACCGGAAGAACCCAGAATGCAAAAAACACAAGTTCACTTACAAATTTATTTCCTCCTACACCTTTATTCCATCCGAGGAGCTTGTTTGTCAATCCAAAAGATCCTATACAAGAGGAAAACATCAGGCTGCCGCAAAGTAATACGACTACAGCCATAGTCAATTTGTTTCTTTTCATAATTGTATGAATTAAAAATAGTTTATTAGTACTCTTTGCTTAATTAACACATTATAATAATAATTGTTCGTTTTATTGCAAATATAAGATAAACATTAGATAAATGCAACTAATAAACAATGATTTGTTATGATATAGATCAATATTATTAGTATTTTTTATTGTAAAAATTTAGACAGGCCCTTAAATTCGCTTTTGTTTTAATTTTTTATAGATACCGGTATTTGATTATTTTTATCTGATAAATTTTTGATGCCGTAACCAATCGAAAAGAAGATCTTGCCATATTTTATAATAAGCAAAATTTGTATTGCATCCCCAACCATGTCCTCCGGATGGGAAAATATACATAGAAGCATTGATGCCTTTTTGTTTGAGTTCGTTATAAAATAGAGTACTGTTTGCTGGATGAACAGATTTGTCGTCATCACTCAGCAAAAGCAATGTCGGTGGTGTTGTCGGGGAGATTTGTTTTTCGTTCGAAAAATTGTCGTTTTCTATTCCTTTCCCTAATAGATTTTCTTTACTTCCTTTATGAGTTAAGTTATTATCCATAGTAATGACCGGATAGAAAAGAATCATGAAATCCGGACGATTTTGTTTATCGAAATGTGTCCCTAAAGTGGCTGCTAAATGGCCTCCGGCAGAAAAACCGCTTATACCTATTTGGTTAGCCTTTATGTCCCATTCTGATGCATTTTGTCGAATGATATTCATCGCTTCTTTAGTATCAGAAAGCGGTATGTCGGCATGTCCGTTGGGCAGCCTGTATTTTAAGACTATTCCGGCAATGCCTTTTCGGGTAAGAAGTTTTGCAAAATCATGACCTTCATGTTGCATTGCTTGACGAGCATATCCTCCTCCCGGACAAATTAAGATAGCTGTTCCTGTGTTGATTTTTTTATCGGGTAGGTAAACATACATTTCTGCAGTGTGACTGTTTAACAATCTGCCTCCTTCAATTATTTTTTCAGGGAGAATAATACCGTTATTTTCTTTTGCGCCATTAGGCCACACCGGTATCGTGAATGGATTTTGAGAAAAGATCATTGTATTAAAAAATAATGCTATAATAGAGAATATCCATTTCATAAATTTAGAGTCGTTAAGCTTTTATTTTACTTTTGTAATATTCGTATAGTTTCAAGACTTTATTTACGTAGCTATATGTTTCGCGTCCTCTGAAATATCCGAATTTGCAGACCTCATCATTGAAATATTCGGGATTGCTTTTCAGCAGAATATATTCAGCAACATTTCCGTCCCATTTTTGTGGATCTTTGCCGTACTTTTTCGCTAAAGCGATGGCGTCGAGGACATGCCCTATTCCGGAGTTGTATGAAGCCAGAATAAACTTCATGCGTTCTTGAGTATCTTCTATTGTCGAAAAACTCCGGTCTAAAGATGCCATTATTTTTATTGCGGTTGCGATATTTTTTTCCGGATTTTGTATGTCTTTGTCTGCTAAACCGTTGCTTCTTGCGGTACGAGGCATAATTTGCATTAGTCCTTTAGCTCCGGCCCATGATACCACCGATGTGTCAAATCTCGATTCATGGTAAGCTTGAGCTGCTATCAATCGCCAGTCCCAGCCTTGTTCTTTTGCATATTTCTTAAATAGAGGATCATATACAGAGATTTGTCCCTTTTTTATAGATAAAACTTCAGGTATCGGAGAGTTCTTGCTTAGTTCGAAATATCGTTTTAAAATTTCCTTGTATTTAGGGCTTTTTGTATTATTTTCAGTCCATTTGTCAATAGCTTTTGCCAGTTCAGGCTCGTTTGTCCTGACCGCCCAAGCCGACCGTTGAGGAAAACTGATATTCAATTTTATGTCTATATTATTATAATAAGTTTTATTGAGACGGGCTATGTTATTATCGGCGAGGGCATAATCTATTTTACCGTTAGCCACCATTTCTATCAAATCTTCGGTAATAATGGTGTCTTTATTCATTAAGTGTATTTTGATTCCTCCTCCCAGTTCACTATTCAGATTATTGATACGGGTTTCATATTTCGAATCTTTTTCTACATATATGTCTTTTCCGACAAGTTCGGTAACATTGCGTAATAATGTCTTATTTTTTTCTATTCGTTGGATAAGGACCTGGTGAGTAATTATTTCAGGCCCGCAATAGAGTAATCGGTCTTTTAAGTCACCTGTGATCGGGATATCGTAAGCAATAATATCTCCTTCCCCCTTTTGCAGCATTTCGACCAGTTTTCCGATATTTTCCGCAACAACTATTTTGGTCTTTAATCCTTCCGATTCGGCAAATTGTTTGATCAATTCGTATTCGTATCCCATTTCTTCACCACGGTACAAGAAATAAGAAGTTGAGCTGTATAATGTGAGTACGGTCAATTCACCTTTTTTCTTGATCGATTCCGGATCATTTAACTCCTGATTCTTTTCTTTTTTTCCATGTTGGCAAGAAAATAGAAACAGAAACAAAAGTATGTAAGCCGTTATTCTTACCATATCGGGCTTGATTAAGGATTCAGTTTATGGGCTATAAAATTTGTCAGAATATCGATTGCAACAAGGTTGTTTCCACCTTGAGGTATAATTAGATCGGCATATCGTTTTGTTGGTTCTATATGTTGCAAATGCATAGGTTTCAGTACCTTTTCATATCGGTCTATTACCATTTCCACGGTACGTCCCCGTTCTATAATATCTCTATTGATAACCCGGATAAGCCGATCGTCCGCATCTGCATCGACAAATACTTTCATATCCATCATATTGCGTAACTCTTCATCGCAAAGTATCAAAATACCTTCGACAATAATCACGTCTCTCGGTTGGATCGGAATCGTTTCTTTAGACCGAGTGCATGTTAGATATGAATAGATCGGTTGTTCGACCGGTTTGCCGGCTTTTAAATCTTTCAGTTGATTGACAAGTAATTCGAACTCTATGGCTGCCGGCTCGTCGAAGTTGAGTTTCAGGCGTTCTTCCAGGGGTAAATTGCTATTATCCCTATAATATGAGTCTTGAGGAATTACGGTTACTTCACCTTCCGGTAAACTTTGTATAATTTTGCGGACAACGGTCGTTTTCCCGGATCCTGTTCCGCCGGCAATACCAATAATTAGCATATAATTTCAGATAACGACAAAATAATATTTATTTTTGCATTCACAGTGAACATATCCGGATTTTTAAGAATCCGGAAACCGAAAAATATTTACAAATATAATAAATTTGATTATGGTAAAGCACATAGTTTTGTTTAAGTTCAAAAAAACGGGAGATATTGCATTGGTAAAAGCTACGATGCGAGAGTTTAAATCTGCTTTGGAAGCATTAAAGGATAAAATTCCTTTTTTGCGTTTTATAGAAGTCGGAGTCAATGAGAATCCGAAAGAGGATTTTGATATGTGCCTTGTTACGGAATTCGATTCAATGGAAGATCTGGCAAATTATGCGGTGCATCCCGACCATGTGGCAGCGACCCAAATTATAAAAGATATAAAGGAGGGAAGGGCTTGTGTCGATTACACATTCTGATGGAATTTTTCCGGTTTTTCGATGGGTGAGGGTTTGTTTAAGTTTTCTTATAGGGAATATTGTCAAGGTATCTTTGCATTTTTTTCGTTCTGTAACGATGTTGTCGGCATCGGCATGATTCCCTTCGAAAGGGAAACTGACTGTTCTATAGATTTCTTTAAAACCTGATCCGGGCAAAATTTAGACGACAGGCTCTAAGAATATTTATTTTCTCGTATAGGATTGTCTTTCTTTTTTTGTTATCTTAGCTACATGATAGAAAATGATAAAAATGTAGCGGTAATAAAACCGTATCACTTCGGATTAGCTTTAAGCGGGGGCGGTGCTCGCGGTTTTGCACATGTGGGTGCATTGAAGGTCCTTGATGAGATGGGAGTGCGTCCCGATATTATTTCGGGAACGAGTGCGGGCTCTTTGATCGGAGTATTGTATGCCGACGGATATACTCCGGATGAAATTATAGACTTGTTTTCGTCTCTTAATTTCAGTGATTTGGCAGAAATAACAATCCCTCGTTCGGGATTCTTCAAGATAACGCGTTTTCGAAATTTTTTAAAAAAAGTTTTGCGGGCTCGTTATCTTGAAGATTTAGAAATTCCGGTTATGGTTACAGCTACAGATCTGGATCAGGGATGCAGCAAGACCTTTGCTACAGGACCTGTTATAGATATTGTTTGCGCTTCATGCAGCATCCCTGTGTTGTTTAGTCCGGTAATAATCGATAATGTTCATTATGTCGATGGCGGAGTATTGAGAAATTTTCCGGTTACTCCTATCCGCCCGTTTTGCGATATTGTTATGGGAGTAAATGTGAATCCGATGGTTGCGAAAGAGTACAAAAAGTCGATTATCGGAATAGCAGAACGTTCATACGGTTTTATTTTCAAAAGTAATACGCTTGCCGATATGAAGTTATGTGACATACTTATACAAACTAAAGAAATTATAGATTATAACATATTTGATATAGAGAATCTTAGGGAGATTGCTGCTTGTGGGTATCGAGATACTCAAGAGGTTATAAGTTTAGATAAAGAAAATCTTAAAAATCTAAAAATTCCTTTTCGCACATAGGACATCCTTTTTATTATGAACAGAAGACAAAAGATGATTATTTATCAGGTGCTTCCGCGCCTGTTCGGGAATCAGAATGATGCGTGTAAATGCAACGGTACGATAGAAGAGAACGGAGTCGGTAAACTGGCAGATTTTACTCCGAAAGTTTTGCGTGAAATAAAAATGCTTGGATGTACGCATATTTGGTACACCGGCATTATTGAACATGCCACGCAAACCGATTATACCCAGTACGGGATTGAGCGGGACAATATGTTTGTCGTAAAGGGGAAGGCCGGTTCTCCTTATGCAATAAAAGACTATTATGATGTCGATCCCGATCTTGCTGTTAATATATCTGAACGGATGCAGGAATTCGAATCTTTAGTCGGGCGTTCTCATGCCGCAGGGTTGAAAGTCATAATAGATTTTGTTCCGAACCATGTTGCCCGCCGTTACCATTCCGATGCAAAACCTGACGGAGTCATCGATTTGGGACAGAATGATAATTCGGAGGTTCATTTTGATCCCCAAAATAATTTCTATTATATTCCTCGACAAGAGTTCCAACCACAATTTTATATAGGAGAAGGAGACCAAAAGTATAGGGAATATCCGGCCAAGGCCACCGGAAATGATTGTTTCGGAGCTTATCCGAATAGAAATGATTGGTATGAAACCGTTAAGTTGAACTATGGAGTAGATTATTTACATGGCCGTCGGAAATGTTTCGATCCCATACCTGACACATGGTTTAAGATGAGAGACATATTGCTGTTTTGGTGTAGTAAAGGTATAGACGGGTTTCGTTGCGATATGGCAGAAATGGTTCCTGTTGAGTTTTGGGGATGGGTGATTCCTCGGATCAAAGAACTATATTCCGGAGTCGATTTTATTGCCGAAGTATATAATCCGCATGAATACAGGTATTATATCGAAGGCGGTAAATTTGACTATCTCTATGATAAAGTCGGGTTGTATGATCTATTACGCAGTATTGTGAATGGGCATGCGGCAGCTTCTCAGATTACCCGCTGTTGGCAATCTTTAGATGGGATAACAACTCACATGTTGAATTTTCTTGAGAATCATGATGAACAGCGTATTGCATCCCCTAATTTTGCAGGAGATCCCTTCCGGGCTTATCCGGCTTTAATTGTTTCGGCAATGATGAATGTAAATCCGATGATGATTTATTTCGGGCAGGAGTTGGGAGAGCCGGCTGCAGATGCCGAAGGTTTCAGCGGATTAGACGGACGCACGACGATTTTCGATTATTGGAGCGTACCTTCGGTTCGTGCATGGTATGCTGGAGGAACATGTTCCGTAGTCGGTCTTACACCGGAACAGAAAGAGTTGCGTCGCCGCTATAAACAAGTGTTGACGTTGTGTAATAAAGAGGCGGCAATCAGAGAAGGCGCTTTTTTTGACTTGATGTATGTAAATGGGGACAATCCGAATTTTGATGCTCGCAAGCAATATGCATTTTTACGGAAAAAGGATAATGAATTGCTGGTTATTATTGTAAATTTCTGTGATAGAGCGGTTGATGTAGGGGTGAAGTTGCCTCAGCATGCTTTTGATTTGTGGAATATGGCAGCAAGAGAATATTCGGCAAAAGAGTTATTGACGGGAGATGTAGACCAGAAAGTCGTTTCACCTGAAATTTTGTTCCGATCATCGGTAAAAGCTTATGGAGCTGTAATATGGAAATGTACCGATACAAATAATCGAAAAAAAAAGATTTAATGTGTCGAAATAATAAATGAAATTGTACCTTTGCAAAAAAATTAACCAATCGGATTTATTTAAAAAACACAATGAGCCAGAAACCACCTTTCAAGGTTTTCGCGGGAACAAATTCCCGTTATCTTGCCGAAAAAATTTGTAACGCTTTAAATTGCGAAATGGGAAACATGAAAATTCAGCATTTTGCGGATGGTGAATTTGGAGTATCTTTTGAAGAATCTATTCGGGGAAGCCAAGTTTATTTGGTACAATCGACATTCCCTAATTCTGATAACTTGATGGAGCTTTTATTGATGATCGATGCTGCAAAAAGAGCTTCTGCGAAATCGATAATCGCCGTAGTGCCTTATTTCGGTTGGGCGCGGCAAGATCGCAAAGATAAACCTCGTGTTTCTATTGCTGCAAAGCTGATAGCCGATTTGTTAAGTGTTGCCGGTATCGACCGTTTGATCACTATGGATCTGCATGCAGATCAGATACAGGGATTCTTTAATGTTCCGGTAGATCATTTGTATGCCTCTTCTGTATTCAGTCGTTATATTCAGTCTCTGAAACTCGAAAATATGGTTATTGCAACACCGGATGTCGGAGGTTCGAAGCGCGCTAATTCGTATGCGAAATATTTCGGTGTGCCTTTGGTATTATGCCATAAGTCCAGGGCAAAAGCCAATGAAGTAGAGAGTATGACAGTAATCGGTGATGTTGAAAATAAAAATGTCATTCTTATCGATGATATGGTAGATACGGCAGGAACTATAACTAAAGCTGCAGATTTGATGATGAGTAAGGGAGCTCTTTCTGTGCGGGCGATTGCCAGTCATGCCGTTATGTCCGATCCTGCAACAGATCGGGTAAATGAGTCAAAATTGACCGAAATGATCTTTACCGACAGTATCCCTTATTATAAAGATTGTCCTAAAGTTCGCATATTAAGCATTGCAGAGATGTTTGCAGATACTATTCGTAGAGTATATGAGAATGAGTCGATCAGTTCTCAATATATTATATAGTTGGAATTTTGTAAAATCATGTGTAAAACCGTTTTATCTCTCTTATAAAAGAGATAAAACGGTTTTTTTTAAGTTTGTGTTTATTGTTTTTTAACTCTTTAATATCATATCTTTCGAGAAAGATCGTGGTTTTGTTATAAATAATTGATTTGTAATTTGATATCTATCATTGATAAATGATGGGTTTTGTAATAGTTACAAGATTATTTTTATGAATCGGTTCCGATTTACGGGTAATAATTGTTTTTAGAGCTTTAATTCGGAAATTTGGTGTACTTTTGCTTTGTAATTTATTCGGAAATAAAACTGTAATTATATGAAAAATAAATGGTTGTATATATTGTTCGGCTTACTCACTATGTTCTCATCTTGTATAAAAGATGAAGCTCCTAATGTAGAAGCCGATATTGAGGATATTACTATCCCGGATATGAGTAGTGTGCTGAATGTGAAAATAGATCAGAATAGAGTTTCGGTATTTCTAAAGGAGGGGATGGTCGATCGTACAAATATAGAACCTTCTTTTACTCTTTCCCCGGGGGCAACAATTGCTCCGGTGAATACCGGTAAATTAGATTTTACAAAACCTCAGAAATATATTGTGACGTCAGAAGATAAAAATTGGCAAAAAACATATACTGTCGTATTTCTTGAAACAGAAATTCCGACTGTTTACAATTTTGAATATTGGGCGGTTAATAAGTGGGAAGAGGTTTATGAGCATAGTGTAGAATATGTTGAAGGAGAAGATATTCCTGTAGATCAGTATATTTGGGCATCCGGAAATTTTGGTTTCTCGTTGGTTGCAAGTGGAGGACCTAAAGATTATCCGACGTTTAAGGCGACTTCTATAGATGTGCATGAGGGAGAGGGTGCAGCTTGTTTAAAGACCAGAAAAACAGGTTCTTTAGGAGCATCACAGGGAATGCCGATTGCTGCGGGGAATCTGTTTTTAGGAGAATTTACGTCTAAAGGGATAAATATTATGAAAGAACCGATGAAAGCTACGCATTTCGGTTTACCTTTTAGGAAAAAACCTCTGCGGATGAGTGTTTGGTTTAAGTATGATGGCAGCAATGTCAATATGTCTTACGATAAAGATGGCAATGGAACACAATATGGAGACGGTCGAGATTATTGTGCCGTATATGCTGTTTTGTATGATAATGTAAAAGCAAAAAATTTATATGGAGTTTCTTATCTTGACGGAAATACGATATTGAAAGAGGATGGCGACAATCCTATTATTGCTATTGCCGGACTGCATGAGCAGGCTGACAACTCTGATCAATACGGCACAGGAGGTGTATATAAACATCATGTATTCGATTTTAAATATAGAGAAGGGAAAAGTGTAGATCCCGATCGTTTGAAAAATTATGAGTATAGCCTTGCAATTGTATTCTCTTCCAGTTTTTATGGCGATCATTTTATAGGAGGAGTGGGGAATACTCTGTGGATCGATGACGTAAAAATTGAATGTGAAGAAAATTGAAAAAATATACGATGAAAACGCTGAAAAAAATGGGATTGGCAGCAATGCTGTCGCTATTGATAGGTACAGTTTCTGAAGCTGAGGCCAAAAAATATGAGTTCAGTGTGAAGGCCGGTATTAATATCGGAGGGACTTCTCCGATGGGACTTCCTGCCGAAATACGAGGTATTAATTCTTATAATCCGACACTTTCTTTTTCGTTGGAAGGAAGCGTGAAACGGGAGCTGACCGAGAAGTGGGGAGTTATGACCGGGATTCGATTAGAGACACGGGCTATGGAAACCGATGCTCAAGTAAAGAACTATCAGATAAGACTGTTGAATGACGGACGTTATATTGAAGGAATTTTTACTGGAGATGTAGAGACAAAAGTGAAGAATGATTATGTCACGATACCTATATTGGCGGTATATGATATTTCGAAGCGGTGGGATTTGAAATTCGGAGGCTTCTTGTCTTTTTTAACCCGAGGTGACTTTTCTGGAACTGCACGGAACGGTTACATTCGGGAAGGGACTCCGTTAAGTCAGAAAATGAACGTGGATGCTACGTATGATTTTTCTGACGATATTAAAAAATTTAATGCAGGCCTTGAGCTTGGAGCAGAGTTTGTTGCGTATAAACATTTATCGGTTTACGGTGATTTGACGTGGAGTTTGACCCCACTTTTCCCCGGAGACTTTACGGCGATAAGTTTTAAGATGTATAATGTATATATGAATCTCGGTTTTGCGTATGTGTTTTAAATAAGCGGTCCGAAAGGAGAAGATACATAAAAGGTTGCTCTGTCGGAGCAGCCTTTTGTCGTATTCGGGAAATGCATTGTTAGGTTGATGTTATAAAAATAACTACCTTTGTGCCGAATTTGAAAAATCATGCAAAAATGCGTGATATATGTCACATTCGGATTTAAAATTAACAAAAGAAGCAATTAACGAAATATGATAACAGTAAATAATTTGGCCATACAATTCGGGAAACGGGTACTTTTTCAAGATGTGAATCTTAAATTTACTCCGGGAAATTGTTATGGTATTATAGGGGCTAACGGGGCAGGAAAATCCACTTTTCTGAAAGCGATCAGCGGACAGATCGATCCGAATCACGGAACAATTGCATTAGGTCCGGGTGAACGGTTATCGGTATTGAGTCAGGACCATTTTGCTTTTGACGAGTTTACCGTGATGGATACCGTATTGATGGGACATACGGTTTTGTGGGATATAATGAAAGAAAAGGATGCCCTTTATTCGAAACCGGATTTTAGCGATGCTGATGGTATTCGAGTTTCTGAGCTGGAAGAAAAGTTTGCAGAACTGGAAGGTTGGAATGCCGAAAGTGATGCTGCTAATTTGTTAAGTGGTTTGGGAATAAAAGAAGATCTGCATTATATGATGATGAAAGATCTTAGCGGTAAACAAAAAGTACGTGTTTTGTTAGCAAAAGCTTTGTTCGGAAAGCCGGATAACCTGTTGCTTGATGAACCTACCAACGACCTCGACCTTGAAACCGTTATGTGGCTCGAAAATTATTTGTCGGAGTTTGAAAATACGGTATTGGTTGTTTCGCATGATCGACACTTCTTAGATTCAGTCTGCACACATACCGTTGACATCGATTACGGTAAAACCGAGTTGTTTGCCGGAAATTATAGCTTTTGGTATGAATCGAGTCAATTGGCTTTGCGTCAACAACAGCAACAAAATAAGAAAGCTGAAGAAAAACGTAAAGAATTGATGGAGTTTATTCAGCGTTTCAGTGCCAATGTTGCAAAGTCAAAGCAGACCACGAGTCGTAAAAAGATGCTGGAAAAATTGAATGTCGAGGAAATCAAACCTTCTTCACGTCGTTATCCGGGCATTATTTTTACTCCCGATCGAGAGCCGGGGAATAAAATTCTCGAAGTGAGAGGGCTTGAAAAGTCAGTTGATGGAACTTTGCTATTCAAGGATGTGAATTTTACGGTTGAGAAAGACGACAAGATCGTATTTTTATCTCGAGATCCTCGTGCCATGACCGCTTTTTTTGAAATTATAAATGATGTGGTTAAGGCTGATAAAGGTACGTTTGAGTGGGGGCAAACTATTACGACCGCCTATTTGCCTCTTGACAATTCGGCATTTTTCAATACCGATATGAACCTGATCGATTGGTTAGCTCAATTCTCAGAAGATACCAGTGAATTGTATCTAAAGGGGTTTCTCGGAAAAATGTTGTTTTCCGGAGAAGAGTTGTTGAAAAGCGCTTCGGTATTATCCGGAGGGGAAAAAATGCGTTGTATGATTGCCCGTATGATGATGAAAAATGCTAATACGATGATTTTGGATTCTCCTACGAATCATCTTGATTTGGAGTCTATACAGGCGTTTAACAATACATTGAAGGCATTTAAAGGAAATATTCTGATGTCTTCTCATGACCATGAGTTTATCGAGACAGTTTGTAACCGGGTTATCGAACTTACTCCGAATGGCATAATCGATAAAATGATGGACTATGACGACTATATTACCGATGAACGAGTGAAAGCTCTTCGTGAAAAGTTATATCGATCATGACAAATAGTAAAATATGGTTATTGGAGCGCATTTATTAATGCGCTCTTTTTATAAAGGAAAAAAGCGGTTTTGAGTTTCTCTCTTTATTGATTACTTTTGCACATATTGAATAGGAGGACGCGTTTATGCCATTAAATTTACCATCCAGATTACCGGCTGTAGAGATATTGAAATCTGAAAATATTTTCGTAATGGATTCTCAGCAGGCATCTACTCAAGATATACGGCCTTTGCGTATTGTCATATTGAATTTGATGCCGTTGAAGATTACGACCGAAACCGATCTTATCCGGTTATTATCCAATACGCCATTGCAGATAGAGGTGGATTTTCTGAAAATATCGGGACACATATCGAAAAATACTCCGGTAGAGCACATGATGACGTTTTATAAGGATTTTTCGACGTTGCGGAATGAAAATTATGATGGTATGATTATTACCGGGGCTCCGGTAGAGCAGATGCCGTTTGAAGAAGTCGATTATTGGAAAGAGGTTTCTGAGATATTTGATTGGGCACGTACGCATGTGACCTCTACATTATATATTTGTTGGGCGGCTCAAGCAGGATTGTATCATTTTTATGGTGTTCCTAAATATCCGTTGCCGCAAAAAATGTTCGGGATTTTTAAACATAAAGTGTATGATCATCAAAATCCGATATTCAGAGGATTCGATGATGAATTTTATGTGCCTCATAGCAGGCATACGGAGGTGCGTAAGTCCGATATAGAGAAAGTTCCTGAACTGACCCTGCTTTCGGAGTCTGAAGAATCCGGAGTATATATGGTTATGGCACGTGGAGGCCGGGAATTTTTTATTACCGGGCATTCGGAGTATTCGCCTTATACTTTAGACACGGAATATCGTCGGGATTTGGATAAGGGGTTACCGATAGAGATGCCGTTGAATTATTACCGGAATAATGATCCGAAGGAAGGACCGTTGGTTCGCTGGAGAGGGCATGCCAACCTTTTGTTCTCTAATTGGCTGAATTATTTTGTATATCAACAAACACCATACGATATTCGGGAAATAAAATGATATCATCAAGACCTATCGAACTTCTCTCTCCTGCCAAGAATGCCGAGATCGGTATCGAAGCAATTAATCACGGGGCAGATGCCGTTTATATAGGTGCGCCTCGTTTCGGAGCTCGTGCTGCTGCGGGCAATGATACGACCGAAATAGCCCGACTGGTCGATTATGCCCATAAATATGATGCGCGGGTGTATGTGGCGTTGAATACGATATTGAAAGACGATGAATTGCTTGAGGCCGAACGGATTATTGGCAATATGTATTCTGTCGGTGTCGATGCTCTCATTGTTCAAGACATGGGGATTCTTGAACTGGATATACCTCCGATAGCTTTACATGCCAGTACGCAAACCGATAATCGTACGGTAGAAAAGGTCCGTTTCCTTGAAAATGCAGGATTCTCGCAGGTGGTGTTGGCCAGAGAATTGTCGTTAGAACAAATCCGGCATATTTCAGAAAATACGACAGTTCCTTTGGAGGTTTTTATACATGGAGCTTTGTGTGTAAGTTATAGCGGACAATGTTATTTGAGTCATTGTTTGAGCGGACGCAGCGCTAATCGTGGAGAGTGTGCACAATATTGTCGGCTTCCTTATACGTTACTGGATGCAGACGGAAAGGTATTGGAAAAAAATAAACATCTACTCTCTCTTAAAGATATGAACCGTACCGACAGCCTTGAGGCTTTGTTGGATGCCGGAGTTTCTTCCTTGAAGATTGAAGGACGTCTTAAGGAAATGTCTTATGTTAAAAATGTGACGGCTTGGTATCGCAAGAAGTTAGATGCGATATTGGAGCGTCGTCCGGAGTATGTGAGGTCTTCTTCCGGAAAGACCGATTTCTTTTTTACTCCCGATCCGAACAAGAGTTTTAATAGAGGCTTTACTCCGTATTTGTTGAATGAAAAAGACTCGAAATCTATATCGTCTCCTGATACGCCTAAGTCGATGGGAGAATATATAGGTATGGTAAAACAGGTTTCCTCTAAATCGATAACTGTAGCCGGAGTACAAAAGTTGAATAATGGAGATGGGATATGTTTTTTTAATGAATCCGGTATATTTGAAGGGTTTCGAGTGAATAGGGCGGAAGGAAATCTTATATTCCCGGCAGAAATGCCTCGGATAAGGATTAAAACGAAACTGTACCGTAACTATGATCAGGAATTTGAGAAAACTCTTGCCCGAAAAAGTGCAGACAGGAGAATTGCAGTAAACTTGGAGTTATCCGGCACATTAGAAAAGCTGTGCTTATTGATTACGGATGAAACCGGGGTATCGGTTTCCATTTCTCGGGAATGGTCGGGAGAAAAAGCAAGGAGTCCGCAATCTGAGAATCAGAAAAATCAATTGGGAAAATTGGGGGATACTCCATTTCGGATGGACAAAGTCGTTTTAAATGCTACGGAAAACTTTTTTGTTCCGGCTTCTTTGTTGGCGGATATGCGTAGGCAAGGAGCGGAGCTTTTGTTAAAAGCTCGAAAAGAGGCATATCGTACAGAAAAAAGAAAGTCGGCTAAGGGTATCTATCCTTTTCCTCAATCGAAATTGACCTATCTTGGGAATGTCTATAATGCAAAGGCGCGAAAATTTTATGCCGGACATGGAGTCTCGGAAATCGATCCTGCATTTGAAGTACAAGTACAAGATAATGTACCTTTGATGTTTACCCGTCATTGCATACGTCGCGAATCGGGACATTGCTTTCGTGAAAAAAGTGCTGGAGAATGGAAAGCTCCGCTTTATTTATGTTATAAAGATACCCGTTTACGCCTTGAGTTCGATTGTCGTTTATGTGAGATGAGAGTTTATAAAGAATAGAGTCTTTTATAGATTGGTGATAGTTTATTTTAACCTATACTGGGATTTATGAGGAGTGTTGAGGGCTTTCCGATAAAAAAATATTATCCGGTCATTTTTGCGATTTCTTTTGTGGGAGACAGCTTTTCTTTTTAAATATGAATACCGTAATTATGTTTTACTTCATCCATGACAAATGTGCTCTCTATCGAGCCTAAGCTTTCTATTGAACCCAATACGTTCAGTATGAATTCTTGATAATATTTCATATTGGGTGCGTGGATTTTTAACAGATAGTCAAAACTTCCCGATATGTTATAACACTCGGTTACCTCTGGAATGTCCTGAATGATCCGGGTAAACTCGGTTGCTATTTCCTGATTTATTCTGCTCAGCTTTACGTTGCAGAATACAATGAACCCTTGATTTAACTTTTCTGCATCCAGAATCGCAATATATTTTTTGATGTATCCTTCGTTTTCTAAACGTTTAAGCCGTTCGAATACGGGAGTTGAAGAAAGACTTACTTGCGCGGCAAGTTCTTTGAGCGTGAGTCGTGCATTTCCCTGTAACGTGCGGAGTATTTGTAAATCGACTTTGTCTATTTTAACCGGATTATTCATAGTCTGTTTTTTGAAATTCAATAATAGGAACTTATTTAAGAGCCTGTCTAAATTTTCCAATAAAAAAATATTATCAGGTCATTTTTGCGTTTTCTTCCGGTCTATTTTCCCGTTTTCCCTCGTCAGATAGCCCGCTATCCTCCTCCTAAAAACAGAAAAATATCCTCGAAAGAAACTCTCAAAACTTACCCGAGTACAAATGTACGACAGACTCTAAAATTTTCGATAGAATAATTTGTTCGGGCTTTCTTTAAATTACCTTTCGCTTTATTTTTGTTTTTATTCGTCAAGCCTTTCGTTATTAACTTTATACAAACAGAAATATGTTCTTAAAAAAAATTCCCGAAACAAAACCGGATAAATTTTGAATAGGCTCGAAGCTCGTTACAAAAATAATGTTTTTCTTTTAATCGTTATAGACCGGAAGAAAATGCGGAAATGACCTGATTTTTTATTGTAGAGTTCAGACTTTAAGCTTTAGGATAATATTCTTTAGAATGGCGAATTTGAAGAATTTGTATAGATTAAAAAATCGAAACAATGAATATATTTAGAATAATTTTCTGTATTATTAAAATATATTGGATTATTATCCTGTATAATGTAGCTTTGTCGTTGTAAATAATAAACATATACTGTTATGTCAAAGAAAAATTATCATTTTGAAACTTTACAGCTTCATGTAGGGCAAGAACATCCGGACTCGGCAACAGATGCACGTGCAGTACCTATTTATCAGACCACTTCTTATGTATTTCATAATTCTCAGCATGCGGCCGACCGTTTCGGATTGCGTGACGCAGGAAATATCTACGGACGGTTGACAAATTCGACTCAAGATGTTTTTGAACGGCGGGTAGCAGCTCTTGAAGGCGGGGTTGCGGGGTTGGCCGTCGCTTCGGGTGCCGCCGCTGTTACTTATTCTTTGCAGAATATACTTGGAGTGGAAGATCATGTTGTTGCCGCAGACAATTTATATGGCGGTTCGTTCAATCTCATTACGCATACGTTGGCAGCACAAGGTGTTAGCTATACTATCGTCAATGTGAATGATCTGAAATTGCTCGAGGCTGCAATCAGACCTAATACGAAAGCGATTTATGCCGAAACTTTTGGGAATCCGAATTCTGATGTGACGAATATCGATGCTGTTGCAGAAGTCGCTCATCGTCATAATATTCCGTTGATTATAGATAACACTTTCGGGACTCCGTACTTGATTCGTCCCATTGAGCATGGAGCGGACATAGTAATCCATTCTGCGACTAAATTTATCGGTGGACATGGTTCTAGTTTAGGGGGAGTTATTGTGGATGGCGGTAAATTCGATTGGAAAAAAGATGCAGAAAAATTCCATACTTTAGCTAAACCAGATCCGAGTTATCATGGAGCTGTTTTTGCAGATGTGGCAGGACAAGCGGCATTCGTTACCCGCATACGGGCGGTCATTTTGCGTGATACCGGTGCTGCTATCTCTCCGTTCAATGCTTTTATCCTGTTGCAAGGGCTGGAAACTTTATCCCTGCGAGTAGAACGGCATGTCGAAAATGCTTTGAAAGTGGTTGATTATTTGAAAAATAATCCGAAAGTATCGAAAGTGAATCATCCTTCGCTACCGGATCATCCCGATCATGCCCTTTACGAAAAGTATTTTCCTAAAGGGGCTGGCAGTATTTTTACGTTTGAAATAAAAGGAGGAAAAGAAGAGGCTTGGAAATTTATCGATTCATTAGAAATTTTTTCGTTACTGGCCAATGTCGCTGATGTAAAAAGTCTTGTCATCCATCCATATACTACAACACATTCTCAAATGACACCGGACGAATTGGCGCAACAACATATTACACCCTCGACTATACGGCTTTCGATAGGTACGGAACATATAGATGATATTCTTGCAGATCTTGATCAGGCATTTTCTAAAATTTAAACAGGCATGTCGGGAGATGTGACCATTGTTCGTTGGGATGGCAAGTATCGGGATGATTTTGTTCGGTTGAACCGGGATAGATCGAACGGTATTTCAGGGTGTAAACCGATGATTTGAGAATTTTAAGAAAGTGAAAATAGAATTTGATTTTATATATTTTCTTTTTGAAAGGCGGTAAAAAGGACTGTTTTTTTGTTCGAATTTACATTCCTTTTTGTTTTTGGGGATAGAAGCGATACGTTTGTGAGAATCAAAAAGTTTGTAACATTATTTTTTCTAAAACTTTCGCATAATCTGTGTATTTCAATCACATTATTTCGTATTTTTGTGCTTTGAAAAATTTAAACTTGCATATATGTCTGAAAACAAGAGAATTAAAACCGCTTTGGTTTCGGTATTCCACAAAGATGGATTAGATGAGATATTAAAGAAATTACATAGTGAAGGTGTACGTTTTATATCTACCGGTGGTACGCAGGCTTTTATAGAATCATTGGGATTGCCCTGTCAAGCTGTTGAAGACCTGACCGGATATCCTTCAATATTGGGAGGGCGTGTGAAAACCCTTCATCCTAAAGTTTTCGGAGGTATATTATGTCGTCGTGAGCTGGAAGGCGATCAGAAACAAATTGCAGAATATGAGATTCCGGAAATAGATTTGGTGATTGTTGATCTTTATCCTTTTGAAGAAACTGTAGCTTCGGGAGCTGACGAAAGCGCCATTATCGAGAAAATCGATATCGGCGGTATCTCTCTGATACGTGCTGCTGCGAAAAATTTTAAAGATGTAGTTATTGTTGCTTCGAAAGGACAATATGCTCCTCTGATGCAGTTGTTGAATGAGAAAGGTGCGGAATCTTCGATAGAAGATCGCAAGTGGTTTGCAAAAGAGGCTTTTGCTGTTTCTTCAGGATATGATACTGCAATTTTTAATTATTTCGATAACGGAGAAGGTTCTTATTTCCGTTATGCCGAGAACGATGCCAAAGTATTGCGTTATGGCGAAAATCCTCATCAGAAAGGTCTTTTCTTTGGGAAGTTCGATGAAATGTTCGAACAACTTCATGGGAAAGAAATTTCATATAACAACTTATTGGATATAGATGCCGCAGTTTCTTTGATTGCGGAATTCGATGAATTGACGTTTGCTATATTGAAACATAATAATGCTTGCGGTTTAGCATCGCGTCCTGTATTGGTAGATGCATGGAAAGCTGCGTTGGCAGGCGATCCGGTGTCTGCTTTCGGTGGTGTATTGGTTACAAATGGTAAAATCGATAAAGCTACGGCGGAAGAAATGAACAATCTTTTCTTCGAAGTCGTTATCGCTCCGGGATACGATGCTGATGCTTTAGAAATTTTGGAACAGAAAAAGAACCGTATTATATTGGTTCTAAAAGAGAATAAAACAAAATCTTTGCAATTCCGCTCTTTACTTAACGGAGTGTTGATGCAGGAACGGGATTTACACTGTGAGAAACCGGAAGAGTTGACGCAGGTTACAAAAAAATCCGTAACACCGGAAGAAGTAGAAGATTTGTTATTTGCCAATAAAATTGTAAAGCACAGTAAATCGAATGCTATAGTATTAGCTAAAGGAAAACAACTTTATGCAAGCGGAGTGGGGCAGACTTCCCGAGTAGACTCTTTACGTCATGCGATAGAAAAAGCTAAATCGTTCGATTTCGATTTGAAAGGTTGTGTGATGGCTTCGGACGCATTCTTCCCTTTCCCTGATTGTGTGGAGATTGCTCACAAAGAAGGAATCGATACTGTTATCCAACCCGGAGGTTCGGTGCGGGACAACCAGACGATCGATTATTGTAATGAGAACGGAGTAGCCATGGTTACTACCGGTATTCGACATTTTAAACATTAAGATAGGGTATAGATCAGGTATCGGATATTTCCCGGAATGATCTGTGCTTTATAAAAATAAAATAGTAAGATGGGATTATTTTCTTTCACTCAAGAGATCGCGATAGACTTGGGTACGGCGAATACCATTATAATTCACAATGGAAAAATAGTGGTAGATGAACCTTCTATGGTTGCATTGGATAAACGTACCGATAAGTTGAAAGCAGTTGGAGAAACTGCTCGTCAGATGCATGGTAAGACTCATGAAAATATACGTACATTACGCCCTTTAAGAGACGGTGTGATAGCGGATTTCTATGCTGCCGAACAAATGATTCGGGGGATGGTGAAAATGGTGAATACGAAAAACCGTTGGTTTACTCCCTCTTTGCGTATGGTAGTTTGTATTCCTTCAGGAAGTACCGAAGTGGAAATTCGTGCTGTACGGGATTCTGCCGAACATGCCGGAGGCCGGGATGTCTATATGATTTATGAACCGATGGCCGCTGCTATCGGAATAGGTCTGGACGTTGAAGCTCCTGAGGGAAATATGATTGTGGATATAGGTGGCGGTACTACCGAAATCGCCGTAATTTCATTGGGTGGAATCGTATCGAATAAGTCTATCCGTATAGCCGGGGATGATCTTACGGCCGACATTCAGGAGTACATGGGGCGTCAGCACAATGTTAAAGTCGGAGAACGTACAGCAGAAATGATTAAAATCAATGTGGGTTCGGCTCTTACCGAATTGGCTAATCCTCCGGAGGATTATATCGTACATGGTCCGAACCGGATGACGGCTCTTCCGATGGAAGTTCCCGTATCATATCAGGAAATATCGCATTGTATCGAGAAATCTATTTCAAAAATAGAAGCTGCCGTATTGAGTGCATTAGAACAAACCCCTCCTGAGTTATATGCAGATATTGTGCGCAACGGTATTTATTTGGCAGGCGGAGGAGCTTTGCTGAGAGGTCTGGACAAGCGTTTGACCGATAAGATCGGAATACCTTTCCATATAGCCGAAGATCCGTTGCATGCGGTTGCTAAAGGAACAGGGATTGCTTTGAAAAATATCGATAAGTTCTCATTCCTGATCCGGTAATACCGGGATTTTAGATATAAACGAGTTACCGTTTGTCGGGAAGGGAAAATCCTTTCTAACAGTCGGTGACTCGTAGTAGTAATAATTAGTCAGATTCGGCACATGCGCAAACTGATCTCTTTTTTGATAAATCACAGTCCGATCTTTGTGTATGCTTTTTATCTTGTCATCTGTTTTGTTTTGCTGTTCAAATTCAATCCTTATCAGCAAAGTGTCTTTTTCAGTTCGGCAAATGAAATGGCAGGCCGTTTCTATATAATGACCAGTGGAATTACAGGATATTTCGGGTTACAGGAGATAAACCGGGATTTGCAAAAACAGAACGGCAATCTTGAGATGGAGCTCATTCGTTTGCGGGATGAAGTCAGTCGCTTGAGTGGAGATTCCCTGTTGGTTCGCACGTCTGCAGATTCATCTCTTTCCCGATATGATTTTCAAATTGCGCAGGTGATAAATAACAGTGTTTTTAAGACTCATAACTATATTACACTGAATAAGGGTAGAAAAGACGGAATTCATTCGGAGATGGGGGTAATTGATCAGAATGGAATTGTCGGTATTGTCAATGTCGTTTCAGATCATTATGCTGTTGCTATATCGTTATTGAATCCCAAATTAAGGTTGAGTTGTAAAGTAAAGGGCAGTAATTATTTCGGCTCTTTAGTATGGGATGGAAAAGATCCTCGTTTTGCCGTGTTGGAGGAGTTGCCCCGACATGTGAAGTTTGTCAAAGGCGATACTATCGTGACAAGCGGTTACTCCTCTGTTTTTCCGGAAGGACTGATGGTGGGTACGGTCGACGGTTTCTCAAAACAGCGGAATGATAATTTCTATGCTTTAACAGTGAAACTATCTACTGATTTTTTCCGACTGAATGATGTCCGGATTCTTGATGATAAAGGACAAAAAGAACGTCGGATTTTGGAAATGGAGGCTAAAAAAGATGAGTAAATCGGCAATCGGTTATATATTTTCGTTTATTATACTGGTGCTGTTGCAAGTATCGGTCTTTAACCGTATTGCTTTGTTCGGATATGCCACCCCTTTTCTGTTTCTTTATTTCATCTTGAAATTACCTACAACGTTGTCTGCTAATTGGACAATGACTCTGTCGTTTTTGATGGGGCTTGTTATCGATATATTCAGTAATACACCCGGTATGTACGCTTTGGCATCTGTTTCCGTTGCTTTTGTAAGACGTACGTTTATCGCTTTGGTGTTACAGCGGGGTAATGAAGAAGTTTCATTAGTACCGTCGTTTCGTTCGTTCGGATCGGGATATTTCTCGATATATGCATTTTGTGTGATTTTTCTATTTTGCATTTTAGTTTTTATTATAGAAGCTTTTTCATTTTTCACCCCTTTGATTCTCGTATTACGTATTTTGTCAAGTACTTTGCTTACGTTTATTTTGATCTTGGCATTGGAAAGCTTAAATTGGAAAAAGAAGTGAACGTCGATTACAATTTAGGAAACCGCAAGTGGGTAATCATCGGTATCATGACTGTTGTGGTCTTGATCTATCTGGTACGTCTTTTTACATTACAGGTATTGGATAATGATTATAAACGGTTTGCCGATAGTAATGCGTTTCTTAAAAAGATACAATACCCTTCACGGGGACTGATTTATGACCGGAACGGTAAATTATTGGTCTATAACCAACCGGCATACGATGTTATGATGATTGTTCGGGAGATTCAGGAATTTGACACGTTGGATTTTTGCCGGACACTGGGTATTACTCGCGAACAGTTCGACCGTCGTTGGGCTATGGTAAAAGATCGCAGGTTAAATCCCGGATATTCGGCCTATACCCCTCAAACATTTATTTCCCAATTATCTGCACAAGATTATGGACGTTTGCAAGAAAAGCTTTATAAATTTCCCGGATTCTTTATTCAGAATCGGGTACTCAGACAATATGCCGTAAATAGTGCAGCCAATGTATTGGGAAATATCCGGGAGGTCTCTCCTCGTGATCTTGAAAAAGATGATTATTACATACGAGGAGATTATACCGGAGATCTTGGAGTAGAAAAATCTTATGAGAAGTATTTGAGAGGAGAAAAAGGCATAGAGATATTGCTTCGGGATGCACATGGACGAATAAAAGGGAAATATGAAGACGGGATATATGATATAGCCCCTAAATCGGGGAAAAATCTGAAACTTTCTATTGATGCGGACTTGCAGCAATATGGTGAATATTTGATGCAGAACAAAATCGGAGCTATCGTTGCGATAGAACCTTCGACCGGAGAGATATTGGCTTTGGTATCGAGCCCCACATACGACCCATCTGCATTAATCGGACGTGAGCGGGGGAAAAATTATTTGAAATTGAATAAGAACCCTTATAAACCGTTATATGACCGGGCATTTATGGCGGCATATCCTCCCGGTTCTACCTTCAAGCCGACGCAAGGGCTTATATTTCTACAAGAGAAAGTGATAACTCCTCATACAATGTATCCTTGCTATCATGGCTTTGTTGCAGGACGACTGAAGGTAGGATGCCATGCTCATGGATCTCCGTTAGGGTTGCTTCCGGCGTTACAGACCTCTTGTAATGCTTATTTTTGTTACGGGCTTCGGTCCATGCTCGACAGTCGTTCGAGATATAAAAATACAGCCGAAGCTTTTGATATATGGAAAGATTATCTTGTTTCGATGGGATATGGCTATCGGTTAGGAATAGATTTGCCGGGAGAAAGTCGGGGATTTATTCCGAATAGCAAGTTTTATAATAAAATATATGGTGAGAATCGCTGGCGGGCGCTGACTGTAATTTCTATCGGCATAGGTCAGGGCGAAGTTTTGGCTACACCGTTGCAAATCGCAAATTTGGCGGCTACGATTGCAAATCGGGGATATTTTTATACACCTCATGTCGTAAAAGAAATACAAGATACGGTTTTAAATGAAGAGTTCAGGCAGCGTCGATATACACATATAGATAGTGAATATTATAATTATATAGTAGAAGGAATGCGAATGGCTGTTACGGGAGGAACTTGTCGGGTTGGAGCTATTCCGGGAATAGATGTTTGCGGAAAGACGGGTACGGCGCAAAACCCTCATGGAAAGGATCATTCTGCGTTTATGGGATTTGCCCCGATGGACAATCCTAAGATCGCAATAGCCGTCTATGTAGAGAATGCAGGATTTGGAGCTACTTTCGGAGTCCCGATAGGAAGCCTGATGATCGAAAAGTATCTGAATGGTTTTATAGCTCCTGAGAGAGCTTATTTAGAAGAAAGAATGGTAACATCAAATACAATGATATACAGTGGCATTAAGGGAAATTAGTATATGGAAGTCTATTGATTGGTACACGATCGGATTATATACGGTGCTTGTATTTATCGGATGGGTGAGTATCTATGCCGCAAGCTATAATTTCGATGATGCCAGTATATTCGATTTTTCGGAACGTTCCGGGAAACAATTATTGTGGATCGGGCTTTCGTTCGGTATAGCGTTCGTATTGCTGATGCTTGACAGCCGCATGTATGAAGCTTTGGCCTATCCTATTTACATCGGTTTTATGATACTTCTGGTAGCGACTATTTTTTTAGCACCGGAGATTAAAGGTTCTCGGTCATGGCTGGTATTAGGACCGGTAAATATTCAGCCGGCCGAATTTGCAAAATTCGGGACTGCATTGGCGTTAGCACGTCTGATCAGTTCATATAATTTCGTGCTGACCGTGCCGTCTAATTTTTTTAAAGCCTGCCTTTTGATTTTGTTACCTATGGCATTGATCATGATGCAGAAAGAGACCGGATCGGCTTTGGTATATGCCTCATTGATATTTATGCTTTATCGTGAAGGCATGACCGGACTGATTCTTTTTGCCGGGTTATGTTCGATCGTTTATTTTGTGGTAGGAGTGAAATATAGCGATATGTTGTGGGGAAGTACCCCTGTGGGTGAGGTGCTTGTGCTGGCATTGATCGTTTTGGTCATAATCGGTATGATCGCTTATTTTTATAAAGACTCTGTCGTGGTACGGAATCTTCTTTTGCTGTCGGCATCGGTTTCCGTAATTTGTTATCTGCTGTCTGTTTTAGGAATATCTTTTAATTGGGTATATGTTATCTTATCATTGATTTTTCTATCCTCTTTGTATATTGTTTTTTTATATCTGCAAAGTCGCAATACGAAACTTCTTCTTACACTTTGTTTTGCCATAGCATCGGTAGTTTTTCTGTTTTCGGTGAATTATGTGTTTACCGATATTATGGAGCCTCATCAGCAGACTCGTATTAAGGTCGCTTTGGGAATGGAAGATGATCCCAGAGGAGCGGGATATAATGTAAATCAATCGAAGATTGCAATCGGATCGGGAGGTTTATGGGGAAAAGGTTTTTTGAATGGAACGCAAACAAAACTAAAGTATGTACCCGAACAGGATACCGACTTCATATTTTGTACGATCGGAGAAGAAGAAGGCTTTTGGGGAGCTTCTTTGGTCGTGATATTATTCTTTGCCCTGATTATACGTATTATTCAGATAGCCGAGCGTCAGCGTTCTGTGTTTGGTCGGGTATATGGCTATTGTGTAGCCAGTATATTGTTTTTTCATTTAGCCATTAATGTGGGAATGGTGATCGGGTTATGTCCGGTGATTGGTATACCTTTACCGTTTTTCAGTTATGGCGGATCATCTCTTTGGGGATTTACTATTTTGCTTTTCACACTGCTTCGTATCGATGCTGGTCGGTTGGAAAATTACTAATGATCCCCGTGAAAATAATATCTCGATACGGTTTTATATATCGGTATGGAAATAGCTTATTTTAATTGGAGCAGCGGTAAAGATTCATCATTGGCTTTATATCGAGCTATATGTTCAGATAAATTTGTTGTTGAAGCTTTGTTTTCTGTTTTGAAATCAGACAGTGAAGAAATTGCGATGCATGGAGTGTCGATAGAATTATTGAAAAAACAAGCAGAATCTATCGGCATTCCGTTGGTATCATTTGATTTTGATCCGAAATGGACGGTAGAAGAGTATGAATCGGCTATGAGCGGACAGATAAACCGGTTTAAAGAACAAAATATCACGACAGCCTTATTCGGGGATTTGCGTTTAGAACAATTACGTAAAAGTAGAGAACAAAAGTGTAATAAAGCAGGGATACAAGCTGAGTTCCCATTGTGGAATACTCCTGCAAAAGAGCTTATGTCTGAATTTATTCGGCTTGGTTTTAAAGCTATTATAATTTGTGTGGATAAAGCGGTTTTATCGGAAGAATTTGTAGGGAAAATAATTGATGAAGAGTTTCTTAAAGAATTCCCGCCAGATGTAGATATATGTGGAGAAAATGGAGAGTACCATACATTTGTTTTTGATGGACCTATTTTTAAATATCCTATTGAGTTTAAAGTAGGAAATAAGTATTGTAAACAATATAGAGATCCTGAGACAAAAGATATTTACGAATATTGTTATCTTGCGTTAGAATAAATGTGGTACTGTTGGATTGATTAGAGAATTTCTTGTTTTAGAACTTTATTGTTATAAGATAGACTCATTAGAAGTTTGTAAAAAAAGTAATTCCGGAAATTTTTTCCGGAATTACTTTTTTTTACAGCTTGTTATTTATTGATGTTGCTCTCTTAGCAAATCGTTGACTGTTTTTACAGGGTTGAATGTGGAAATCGGTACTTCAACGAATACGGTGTTCCAATCGGACATAGCGCCATTCCATAATCCCGGTAATTCAAGGGCTTTCAATTCTTTTCCGTTTTTAGATTTCAGAGAAATGAATCCTGTATTTTTATCGACGAAGTCAGGAAGGTTATATTTTTCTCCTTTTCTGTTTTTAACGGCACAAACCAAATCTACCGGATTAAAGTGGGTCGATGCCTCGAACATGGCTTTCGATTCGGGATTTTTAAGATCGATCTGGGAGCTTTCGAGGATTTGAAGAGAATAAGATCCGTCTTGATTATAAGCGAGGAACGGACCTCCTCCGGGTTCTCCGACATTTTTGACCATACCGCAGACGCGAATGGGACGTCTTAACTTCTTCAATAGATAAACAACCAGATCGCTGTCTTCAAAAATTTTTGTTTCCGGATTGCGGATGAAGAGTTTTTGTTGTACAAATGTGATAATTTCCCGTACGTTATCCATTGTATATTTCCCGCTTTCGAGTAGTTCGACATATTTATCTATTTGTTGTTGTAAAGAGATCAATACCCCTCCGATTATTTTTTTGAACAAGACAGTCGAATCCTTGATTTTATCAGGCACGACGTTGTCGATATTTTTGATAAAGATTACATCAGCATCGATATCGTTCAGGTTCTCGATCAGAGCGCCATGTCCACCTGGACGAAATACCAATTTGCCATTGTCTCTAAAAGGCTCATTCTGCATATCAGCGGCGATTGTGTCTGTCGACGGTTTTTGTTCTGAGAAACTAACCGAATATTTTACGTTGAATTTTTTTTCGTAATCGGATTGTTTCTCAGAAACTAACTGTTTGAAATAGGGTAAATGCTCTTTTGATACGGTAAAATGCACATTGACATTCCCTGCTGCATTGCGTGCATACAAAGCTCCTTCGGCAAGATGTTCTTCCATGGCTGTACGGTTAATATCTCCGTAATTGTGAAATTTCAACATTCCTTTGGGCAGTGCTCCGTAATTCAGCCCTTTTTCTAATAACAGATTTGCGATTATCAGCTTATATTTTTGTTCTGCAATCAGAGTCGGGATATCTTGCCCCTCATTTTTAATGCAGATGGCATTCAAATCATTATAGAAAGCGAAGTGGGTAATATTGTTGAAAAATTTTTTTTCGAAATCGGTGGTCGGTACGGCATAGTCGGCATCTAAAAATTCGAACAAATTTTTAAACATCCGGCTTGCAGCACCCGAAGCCGGAACAAATTTGACGATAACCGGATTTCCCGACAAGTATTTTTCCCATATTTCGAGATAATGCTCACTCTCTTTTTCATTTAAAGACAAGATGCCGTTGCCGATAGAGGCAGGCGATTTCAACTTCAGAAACGGAAATCCTGTTTTAAAACAAGACAATTGTTCTTCTATTTGGGATTCACTAATGCCTTTCTGCATCAATAAATCACGATCCTCTTGTGTAAATGTCATAGTATATTATTTAGTTAATGATATGTTGCAAAACCACTCAAATTTACAAAAACCTTATTAAATTCGTGAATAGTAAGTTCAAAAAATATATATTTGAATTGTTTTTAGATAATAAATAATATGAATTATGGGAGAGAGTACATATTTTACCGTTCCTGAACGGAAAGAGTTCCTGGTTGCTTACCGGGCATTGTGGCGATCCTCTCATTCGTTGATCGGGGAAGACGATTTCAAGCGTATTCGAGAAATGATTACCGATGCTG
The DNA here is from genome assembly GCF_030296935.1 of Coprobacter fastidiosus. Classification (NCBI taxonomy): domain Bacteria; kingdom Pseudomonadati; phylum Bacteroidota; class Bacteroidia; order Bacteroidales; family Barnesiellaceae; genus Coprobacter; species Coprobacter fastidiosus. The sequence goes on from NZ_AP028032.1 coordinate 3,258,780, forward strand.
TAAAAAAAGGTAATTATTTACGGGACGAAAAGGGGATAAATGTCTTGTTGAGAAATATTAATACGGCTCTTATCCTTTCCAAAGAAGTCGGTCTTGAACGTAGTACGTTAATTTCGGTCCTGATTTATAATTTGGTTTCCGGAGGAAGCTATACCAATGAACAAGTCGAAGCTATATTTGGATCAGATATAGCAAAAATCATACGTGGATTAATTAAAGCGAACGGTCTTTATGCTAAGCAGGCAACGGTAGAGAGCGATAATTTCAGAAAATTATTATTGACTTTTGCAGAAGATGTGAGGGTCATCATTATTATGATTGCAGATCGGTTATGTCTGATGAGGATGATAAACCATCATCCTGATGAGCAGTTCAGAGTAAATGTGGCTTGTGAAGCATCTTATCTGTATGCTCCTTTGGCACATCGCTTAGGGCTTTATACGATTAAGTCCGAATTAGAAGACCTCGCTCTGAAATATACCGATCGGCCTACTTTCAATGAGATTGCCCGAAAACTGAATGAAACGAAAGCTGCCCGGGATAAATATATTTATGAATTTATAAAACCGGTGAAGGCTAAACTCGAGGCTGCCGGATTGAAATTCGAGATTAAGGGAAGAACAAAGTCTATATCTTCTATACTGAATAAGATAAGGAAGCAAAAGGCCGAGCTTGAAGATATTTATGATTTGTTCGCCATACGGGTAGTCTTGGATACACCTGAAGATCAAGAAAAGGCAGATTGTTGGAAAGTGTATTCTATTGTTACCGATATGTACCAGCCTAATCCGAAACGACTTAAAGATTGGCTTTCTATACCCAAAAGCAATGGATATGAATCGTTGCATATAACAGTGTGGGTACCCGAAAACCGTTGGGTCGAGGTACAGATACGAAGCAAACGTATGGATGAAATTGCTGAAAGAGGGTTGGCGGCACATTGGAAATATAAAGGTATAAAAAGCGAGAGCGGACTGGATGACTGGTTGAATAATGTCAGGGATATTTTAGAGTCTGCCGATGCTACCGGGCCAATGGAACTGATGAAGGAGTTTAAGATGGATCTTTATGATAAAGAGGTCTTTGTATTTACTCCGAAAGGGGATTTGTATAAATTGCCTAAAGGTGCGACGGTTCTGGATTTCGCTTTTTTAATTCATACCGCTTTGGGCAGCAAGTGTGTCGGAGCAAAAGTGAACGATAAAAATCAGCCGATCAAATATGTTCTTAAGAGTGGGGATACGATCGAAGTTCTGACTTCACCTTCACAGACGCCTAAGCAAGATTGGCTGAACATTGTTGCAACCTCTAAAGCCCGTGTAAAAATCAAGCAAGCTTTGAATGAGGCCACTTATAAAGAGGCCGAATTTGGAAAAGAATTGTTGCAGCGTCGGTTTAAAAATCGGAAAATCGATGTTGATGAGGCGATCATGATGCGTTTGATAAAAAAAACAGGGTATAAGACGGTAACTGATTTTTATTATGATCTGTCGCAAGAAAAAATCGATGTGAATGCTGTTATAGATTCGTATCTCGATTTGGATAGGAAAGAGAATGAAGAATCGACCGAGTCGCGTACTGCGGAGAATTATGTACAACCGCATTTTTCTGAAGAATTTGGGAAAGAAGACGTGCTGGTGATCGATCAGAATTTGAAAGGAATAGATTATAAGTTATCGAAATGTTGTAATCCTATTTATGGAGATGATATATTCGGATTTGTTTCTACTCAGGGGAGTATTAAAATACATCGAATGGATTGCCCTAATGCTTTGGCTTTAAGAACTCGTTTCGGGTATAGGATCGTTAAGGCGCGCTGGTCGGGAAAGCAAGGCTCTCAGTATGCTACCGTTTTGCGTGTCGTCGGAAATGATGATATCGGTATTGTGACGAATATAACGTCGATCATTTCGAAAGAGAAAAATATTGCGATGCGAGGTATATCCATAGATTCTAATGACGGACTTTTTCAAGGACATATTACGGTTTTGGTCGATGATTTGTCTGCATTGAATGCTTTGATGAAAAAATTGAAGACCGTAAAGGGTGTTAAGAGTGTAGATCGGGTTACGTTGAGTTAAATGATATTTAGATAGATAATATATGAAAAGAATCTTTTTTATTTCGATTATCGGTTTAGCCCTGTTTTCAGGGGCATGTTCAAAAAAAAATAATCCGGCTGCCGAGCAATATCAGAAAGCCGAAGAGCTATACCGGCAAGGGGATTATGCACGAGCTAAAGTTGCGATTGACAGTATTGCCAAGATCGATCCTCGGGCATTTGATGAAATTCGTGCCGGAATGCAATTGATGCGCCGTGTGGATTTGAGTATAAATGAACGTAATCTCGCTTATGTGGATAGTTTGTTGCCTATACGTCAAGCCTTTCAGAAAGATTTACTCTCTAAATTTAAGTTGCAGAAAGATGAAAAATATCAGGAAGAGGGTAATTATGTTTTCAAAAAAGACCGGAATGCCGGGAGTGTCAACCGTTCATGTTTGCGCATTCAGGTGACAGAAGATGGACAGATGCAGTTGATGAGTGTCTATTCCGGAGCGACAAAATTGAATCATGAGTCGGTAAAAGTGGAGTTACCGGACGGGACATTTGCTCTTACATCGGTTATTCCTTATGACGGTGCGAATAATTATCGTTTTGTAAATGCCGGAAATACGACTGAGGTTGTGACGTATAAAGGGAAACAGATGCGTTCGGTAGCAGATTTGGTTTATAATAGTAATGGTGCAAAAATAAAGGTAAGTTATGAAGGTAAGCGACCTTTCTCTTTTATTATGGATAATAATACAAGAGAAGCTATTAGTGCTTCTTATGAACTTGCTTTGGTGATGTCTGAAATAAAACAACTTCAGCGGGAAAAGGCTATTGCCACTAAGACTATCGAAATATTAAAGAAGCAAATTGCTGATCACGAACATGATAGTCTCGATAAAAAATCATGATTAGAAATGGTATAGATCGTTAAAATCTGACAGATTTTTTATTCGAAAGATAGGATAGGTATTTATTTTTATACAAGCTATTCCGCAAGAAATGATTTTCATTTTTTGCGGAATTTTATAAATGGCTTTTTAGGAAGGCTCTTAAACTTGCTTTTTTCTTGTCTCTCTATTTGGTGTATTATTCTTCTTAATCATATCATTGATTCTTAGATAAATATAGATATATATAATTATAGCGTCAGAGTGCTTGATTCGAGGGTTCGATATGGAATATTTTCTAATTTTGTAACATTATTAAAATCTGTTTATAATTAGAAAATTGCAGTGATTATTTTATAGTTAAAGCGTTTTTAAATATTACCATATATTAGAATTCTCGATATTTTTAGTTGTATAGATCTGATGAAAAGAGAATCATAATTGGCTTATGATATGCCTTGGTGCCTGGCAGGTTGACGATTAATGTGTCGAGTTTAATATTAAGGCAAAATATTAAACAGTTTCCCACGCTTTTTTATTGTAGTATTTGCCGATTCAGGGGAGACTATAGGCAATGTATAATAATGATGTTATATGGAATTTGTGAAGATTGTGCATGCTGTTTTTTCGAAAAGAATTTCTAAAGTTCTTTTTTGTTTACTCTGTTTTTTAGGAATAGGAATGGGGGCTTATTCTCAAGATGTAATTGTTAAAAAAGATGGAGAAGAAATTAAGTCGAAAGTAATGGAGGTCTCCGGAGATGAAATTAAATATAAAATGTGGGATTATCAAGATGGTCCGATATATAGAATTCCGGCTTCCGAGATTTTTATGATTAAATATCAAAACGGAAAGAAGGATATAATGTCAACGTATGCTTCATCTTCGCAGAAAAGTGTCGGGGATAATAAGAAATATCCTCGTTATCAAGGAGAAGTTAATCTCGGTTATGCTTTGGGTTTAGGTGAAAACGGTTTGGACAGAGTTGTTTTCGAAACCATACATGGTTCGCGAATCAGTAAATATGCTTTTGTCGGTCTCGGTTTCGGATTTAATGCGTATAAAGATATATTGAGTTTTGATGAATATGACGGAGATTTAGAAACCGTTTGGGGGATGACAGTACCTGTTTTTCTTGATATGAAAGGTTATTATCCGGTAACAGATGATTTTGCTCCTTATATAGATTTAGGTTTAGGGTGTTCTATCGGTGTTTTAGAGATAGAAGGTTCTGGATTTTTAGCTAATGTCGGTTTTGGTATTAATTATAAAAAGTTGAATATCGGAATGAATTTTCAAAGCGAGAATAAGGCAAAAGGATTTGCTTTTAAACTTGGATTGGTATTTTAATAAAAAGAAAAATAATAATAAAAAAAGAATGAACTTTAAAAACAAAGTTCATTCTTTTTTTTAGAAAGGTATCGAGTAAGTTAGAAATTTTTTGAAAAGATATTTAAGGCTTTTGTTTTCTAATGAGTCGGATAGTTAACCACTGAAAAGCCGGTTTAGCGTTGATGAAATGATTTAGAAATAAAAATATTTATTGGATATTTATTAATAACGAAAAGCGTAGTAGTTCTCATTAAATAGTTTTATTACACCGTTTTTTTGTCTAATACAAATTTTGTTTTCTCTCGCTAGCCATCCGGCTGCCAAGGCTGTACTTTCAGCACTTAAATCGAGCTTACGTGCTAATTCAGGAATTGATATTTCTTCTATATTTTTCATTGCTTGCCAGATTTTTCCGGCATTTTCACCGATGATCATCTTATCCATACAATAAATATTTAAGGGTTTGGTAGAATAAATTTAACTTTTAACAGCGATAAATACGCATGAAAAATTGTTGTTTATGTATAGAAAAGACATAAAAAAAGCGTGGAGAGTTATCTTTCATGTATTGTAACAGGAACTACCAATCCCCAAACGTTTAAATGAAAGGAACGCCCACGCATATGACAGCGCAGGCGTCCAGCCATTTTTACACGTTTTAAATAACAGAAATTGGTAGTTTTGTTACAAAGTAAAAAGACTGGACGCTTTTCGATATGTTTTTTTCAATGAACACTTATTTATAAGACAAAGATAATTTTATTTTTGGTAAATCGGTATTATTCTTTTTATTTTTTATTATTCTAAGAGCCTGTATAAATTTTGCACGGGTCAGGTTGAGAATTTCTTTCGAGGATGTTGTTGTTGTGTAACTGGCTGTCTGATGAATGAAAACGGGAAAAAAGATCGGAAAAAACGTAAAAATGACCTGATCGTGTTTCTTTGTTGACAAGATTAGTCAGGTTATTAATCCATAAGAATAAATTGGTGATTTATCGCACATTATTTCAATACGATAAATTTATAAACGATTAAGAAGATCGCAAGTCTTGATTAGTTCAACTGATTTTGTTTTAACCAATTAAAAATAGCCTGATAAGTTGCATCTCTGGCTTCTTTCTTGGAAAGAATAAGATCGTGCATCCCGTCTTGTATTTCTATTTCGGTAACTTTAGACCCCAAACGTTTGCCATACTTAGCGATATCTTTTACATCCAGTACACCATCTCCGATTTGGTGTTCGGGATTCCATTCATTTCCGTAAACTGATCTATTGGAGTAAAGTACCAGAATAGGGCAGGGGATATCTAATCCTTTATGTATTTTTCTTTGTCCCCGGTGGATAGCCCGTATCCATCCTGTTGTGAGAGGAGGGGATTGCATAAATTTTTTTGTCGTGTCATATTCCCATTCTCCATGATGCGATTTTAATAGGCTTTCTCCGTAAGCAGTAGAAATACCTTGTTTTATTTTTGTTTTTTTGGAGAAAAGTGCAAAAAAGGAGACTGTGGGAATCAATATTTTTTCTTTGAACCAGCTTTGATTCATGTCAAGAAACGGGCTGTTCAAAACTAGTCCTTGGACGGGGAGCGCTTTTCTGTATTTGTGACAGAAAAGAGAGGTTATTAAACCTCCGGTAGAATGCCCCATTAATAAAATTTCGTGATTCCCTTCTTGTTTTATAATCTGCAAGGTCGTGTCTATGTCGGCAAAGTATTCATTTAAGTTGTGAACTTGGAATGGATATTGATTGGATAGCATTGAGCGTCCGTATTTTCGTAGATCAACGGCATAAAAATTAAAGCCTGCGTCATTGAAATGTTCCGCCAGAGATTTCTGAAAAAAATAGTCGTTGAATCCGTGTACGTAAAGTATTGCTTTTGTCGTAGGGAGCGCAGCTTCTTTTCGGACAATGGTGATGATGACTTTTCCTTCATAGTCATCGGGCATCTGTATTGTTTGTTGAACGAAGTTCTCCCCTAATATATCTTTGTGATATTGTGCAAAACTATTTGTGCCGAACGACAAGATTGAGAAGAGAAGTAGTAAGATCTTTTTTCTCATGATTTTTATGTTGAGCTTTTTTTATTTTGATAAAACAGAAAGCTTAAACCAGAAGTTTAGTCTCCCAGTGATATTTTCACATTATTGAATACTTTGTTCAACAAAATGCGAGCGGTTTCTATTTCCTCCTCGTTTAATCCGTTCAGCGCAGCTTTCATCGTTGTTGCAACTATGGGCTGTGTCATCTCTTCGAGATTTCGACCTTTTTCTGTAAGATTGATGATATTGATACGTCGGTCGTTTTTATCTGCCGAACGAGTTACCAGAGTTTGTTTTTCAAGATTGTCTATCAAGCGGGTCATACTTGGTTTGTCTTTGAAAGTCGCATTGCAAAGTTCCTGTTGCGTGACACCGTCTTTTGACCATAAATAATAAAGAACAGTCCACTGTTCCGGAGTAATATCTATGTTTATTTTTCGAAAACTTCTGTATAATTTTCGATTGATTGCTGATGATAGTTTACCGCTTAGCAAGGCGAATAACATTTCGTTGTCGATAGAGAGAAGGTTCATTATGTAATAATTGTTTAGACAACAAAAATACAAACAATATTTTATTTTCCGGTTGAGGCTTCGATAAAAAATGTTATTAATATAAGTTGCATTCCTATTTCGTTATATGTTGGTCTTTGTCGATAAAAAGGTTTAAAAAAATCTATTTTGAACAGATTGATTTTCGGGAAAAGTTAGAGAAAGATCTAAAATAAAAATAGCAAAGTATTTGGATTTTAGTAAATAATGACTACCTTTGCCCCGCAATTCAAAAAATTAAATAACAAGTTAATTTAAATGAGTATGAATCATTATGAAACCGTTTTCATTTTAACTCCCGTTTTATCTGATGTACAGATGAAGGAAGCGGTAGAAAAATTCAAAGCGATTTTGGTGGCAGAAGGTGCTGAAATCGTGAATGAAGAAAACTGGGGATTACGCAAATTGGCTTATCCGATCCAGAAAAAATCTACAGGCTTCTACCAATTGCTGGAGTTTAACGCAGATCCGTCTGTAATCGCAAAATTGGAAATTAATTTCCGTCGTGATGAACGTGTTATCCGTTTCTTGACTTTTAGAATGGATAAATATGCTGCAGAATATGCTGCAAAAAGAAGAAGTGTTAAATCTAAAGAAGTAAAGGAGAATTAAGTCATGGCACAACAAAATCAATCTGAGATCAGATATTTGACTCCTCCCTCAGTGGATATTAAGAAGAAAAAATATTGTCGTTTCAAAAAAAGCGGTATCAAATATATAGATTATAAAGATCCCGAATTCTTGAAAAAGTTCCTGAACGAACAAGGTAAAATTTTACCTCGTCGTATAACCGGTACCTCGTTGAAGTTCCAACGCCGTATTGCTCAGGCTGTAAAGAGAGCACGTCATCTGGCGTTACTTCCTTATGTGACAGACATGATGAAATAATTTAAAGAAGGAGGAAAATAGTAATGCAAGTAATATTAAAAGAAGATATCTTAAATCTTGGGTATAAAGATGACGTAGTAACCGTTAAGAGCGGATACGGTCGCAATTATCTTATCCCTCAAGGTAAGGCTGTTATCGCTACTCCTTCTGCATTGAAGATGTTAGCTGAAAACATGAAGCAACGTGCTCATAAGCTTGAGAAAATCAAAAATGATGCTAAAGAGTTGGCAGCTAAATTGGAAGGAGTTTCTTTGACAATTGGTGCTAAGACCAGTTCTACAGGTAAAATTTTCGGTTCGGTTAACAATATTCAAATAGCTGAAGCTTTAGAAAAAGCCGGTTATGAGGTTGATCGTAAGGTTATCTTCATTAAAGAATCTGTAAAAGAAGTCGGTGCTTATAAAGCTATTTTGAAACTTCATAAAGAAGTAAGTGTCGAAATTCCGTTTGAAGTAGTTGCCGAATAATATTTTCGGATTTCAAATAAAGAAAAAAGGCGAGGTTCATTGAAACTTCGCCTTTCTTTTTTATTTGAAGGTCATTTTCCGTTCTTCTCTACTCTTGGAATCATAAAAGAGGTGTATAATTGTAGAAATGCTGCAACGAGCAGTAATAAAATCCACTCGTTTTGTTGTTTGAACATGAACCATGCAGACCCGACGGTAACAATCGCTGCAATCAATTCGATGCGGTATAAGCGTTTAAGCCGGAAATTTGAGCCGTTGTATAAATTTGTCGCCCGTGCGACAGTCATTCCGACAGCTCCGGCAGCAAATATATAAACGGTGAACGGTAATCTGAATAAATATAATGCCGTCCCTGCCAGGATAAATAAGGCTGAAACAACTAGAATCGTGTTGCGTATTTTATTGCTCATTTTTGTTCTTCTTCTGTTATTATATAAATATCTTCATTATCTTTTTTCATTAAATATTGCTCCCGGGCAAATTTTTCCAGATTTTTTTCATTCGATTGCAGTTCGTTCAGTTTTGTTTTGCTTTCTTCGATAACTCCCTGGTAGTGTTGTATTTCTTTTTTTAGACCATGAATTTGTTGGTCATAAAGGAAACTTTGAACAAAACTGTTTTCGTCTACAAAGATCATGATGAAAAGAAAAGATATTACCAAAATTCGCATTAAGGTAACATGCTTTTTTATGAAACGCCATGATGCTGAAAAAATATTCTTCATATTGAATTTTATTTTTTACAAACGTACATAATCTTTTTTGTTTCTAAAAGTTTTGTTGTCCGATACAACCTTTTTTTATGAATTTGTCAGGTCAAGAGTGTGCATTTTTAAAAAGCGTGAAAAAAAAGGAAATTATTAGGATTTCCTCGAAAGCGATTGAGCTATTTTTATACCTTTGTCCAAAATTTGCAAATGTGAATCTAATCATAGATCAGGGAAATACGACGACAAAAGTTGCTTTATTTTGTCAAGATAAGTTAGAATATGTAATGACTGTTGTAAAGCCGGATAAGCGGCTTGTTGATACTTTGCTTGATAAATATCGGGTTACGTCGTGTATTTATTCTTCAGTGGTTGATGTCCCTTTTTGTTTTTTGGACTATCTGCAGGAAAGAATATCCCGGTTTTGTTTTTTAGATGCAGACACTCCTATACCTGTAAAAATCGAATACGGGACACCGACGACATTGGGACGGGACAGGATTGCAGGGGTGGTAGGCGCTTTTTATGAAAAACCGGATTGCGATATATTGATAATCGATGCCGGTACGGCGATTACATATGATTTATTGCTGAAACGAGGAGTGTTTATCGGAGGAAATATTGCTCCGGGTATCAGGATGCGGTTGAAAGCATTGAATCATTTTACCGGAAAACTGCCTTTGATTGAGAAAGTCGGAGATTTTTCGCTTATGGGTACGGATACGGAGACTGCGATACGTGCTGGAGTAATACAGGGAGTTTTATTTGAAATGGAAGGTTATATAAGGGAGCTGAAGGCTATATATCCGGATCTTTTGGTTTTTTTAACGGGCGGCGATGCTTTTTTATTGGCTGAAAGATTAAAAACTCCCATATTTGTGGATAAAAATATTGTATTAAAAGGGTTAAACAGAATACTTTATTATAATGCTGAAAAATAAAATATCTATTGTCTTAATAGCGTTGTCCTTGTTAGGGGGAATGAGTAGTTTGGCACAGAATAACACGAATTCTCCGTATTCACGTTACGGGTATGGTATTCTGGAAGATAATGCGGTCGGTGCGAATCGAGGAATGGGCGGAGTCGGATATGGATTTCAAAGTGGACGACAGATTAATATAAAGAATCCGGCTTCGTACGCAGCGATGGATTCTTTGACATTTCTTTTCGACATAGGAGTCAGTTTGCAAAATACATGGATGAAAGAAAATTCCTTGAAAGAATCTGAAGTAAACGGAAACTTAGATTATGTCGCTTTGCAGTTCCCATTGGGGCGTCATATGGCGGGAAGTGCCGGATTGACACCATTCTCTTCGGTAGGATACAGTTTTGGCGGTTCGATTCCGAACGGTTCTTATACACAAGTCGGGGAAGGTGGTATCAGTCAGGCTTTTATCGGATTGAGCGGACATATTTATAAAGGCCTTTATCTCGGGGCTAATGTGTCATATCTTTTTGGAAATATAGAGCATACCACGACTTTGTTGCCTACGGATAATACGATCGGAAGTATTTTCTTGAAAAAATTGCATGTTTCGGATTTTCGAGTTGAGTTCGGGTTACAATATACGCACAATATAAATAAGAAAAACCGGATTACCGTAGGGGCGGTTTATACTCCAGAGAAAAAATTGCTCGGCCGTACTTATACTTATGAGGAAATTTATTCTACAACTTCCGGGTCGACTTCTATATCGAGATCAGATTCATCGAGTATAAAATCGAGATATTCTCTTCCTACCTCCATAGGTGCAGGTTTTACCTATGTATGGGATGAACGATTGACTGTAGGAGCTGATGTCACTTTTCAGGATTGGAGCAGTGTGAGGTATGACGGAGTGAAAGACAGTTTGAACAATCGTTTAAAAGTGGCTATTGGTGCGGAGTTTTTGCCAAATCCGATGTCGGGGAATTATATGAAACGTATGCGTTATCGGTTAGGGGCATTTTATAATCATTCTTATCTCAAAGTCAAGGGATGTGATATAGATGAATATGGGATTACTTGCGGTTTCGGATTTCCGGTAAGACGAGATAAATCTATATTGAACCTTTCTTTGGAATATTTAAATAGGCAATCTACGCCGACATCATTTATTCGTGAAAACTTTTTAAGAGTTTCATTGAGTCTTACCTTTAATGAACTTTGGTTCTTTAAACGGAAATTTGAATAACCGTTGTTTTACAAAATACAGAGAGATGTTGTTCGATAAAAAGAATAACATCTCTTTCTGTTTTTTATAAAAACAATAAAAAGAGAGATATTAATTGCGGCTCTGTAACTAAATATTTAATTTTGCCTTTAATATAAAGAACCGAAAAACAGAATGAATACGATTCGCAGAACTTTATTAGGATTTCCGCTTACCGGTATTGCGTTTGCAGTGGCATTTATCTTAATGTCCGTTTTTTTTAGTTCCTGTGATAAGAAAGTAAAAAATGAAGTGGTTAAAGCCTTTTCAGATCCGCATAAAGTTCCCTCGTTAAGTAGTTTCGATGTAACGACATTGATTTCGGATTCGGGAATTACTCGTTATCGTATCAAGGCTAAAGAATGGTTGATGTTTGAAAATGCGAAAGAACCGTATTGGTTATTTCCGCAAGGAATTTATGTGGAAAAATTCGATGAGAATTTTCATGTAGATGCTTTTATTATGGGAGATTCAGCTATTTTTTATAAATATAAGCAGCTTTGGGAACTCAGGGGGAATGTAAAGATGGCTAATTTGCAGGATGAAAGATTCTTTACCGAGTTACTTTTCTGGGATCAAAAAAAACGTGAGATATATTCGGATAGTGCCATTCATATTGAAAAAGTGGATCGCATAATAGAAGGGATCGGTTTTGTTTCTAATGAACCTATGACTCAGTACACGATACGTCGGACAACCGGAATTTTTCCAATGAAATCGCCTGCCGAAGAACAGCGGGGTGAATCGGACAGTTTAAAAAATGTGAGAGATACGAATGCTCGTCGTTATGCACCGCAAAAGAAAGGAGAAAAATCATGACTACGGTCTTTATGATAATTATTCCATTGCTGTTGTCTGCATTTTTTTCGGGCATAGAAATTGCATTTGTATCTTCAAATAAGGTCCGTTTTGAATTGGATATGAAGAAAAAGACGCTTCTTGGGCGTATTCTTAATTTATTCTATCATCATCAGGAAGAGTTCATTTCTACGATGCTTGTCGGCAATAACATCGCGTTGGTCGTTTACGGTATCGGTATGGCCGATTTGCTCTCTCCGGTATTCTCCTTTATTTGGGATCAGGAGATATTTATTATATTGGGACAAACTGTCGTATCGACATTGATCGTTCTTCTGACAGCCGAATTTCTGCCTAAAACTATTTTTCGGATTAATCCTAACTTATCATTAAAAGTTTTTGCCATACCGCTTTATGTTTTTTATCTGTTGCTATATCCGATTGCGAAATTTACATCATTGCTTTCATCCGGAATCTTAAAGATAGGAGGGGTTCGCATCGATCGGTCGGGGGATGATGGGACTATGAGTAAGGTCGATCTTGATTTTTTTATTCAACAAAGTATAGATAAGTCGCAGGGAGAAGCAGAAGTCGATACAGAAGTTAAAATTTTTCAGAATGCTTTGGACTTTTCTAATTTACGCATTCGTGAATGTATGATTCCCCGTACAGAGATTGTAGCGGTTGATATCGATATGTCATCGGAGAAGGATTTGGTTACTCTATTTATTGAAACCGGACTTTCTAAAATTTTGGTTTATAGAGATAATATTGATAATGTATTGGGTTATATACATTCTTCCGAAATGTTTAAACAAGCAGCAGATTGGAAGTCTTATATTAAGCCTATATTGTTAGTTCCGGAGACGATGACCGCTCAGAAATTAATGAAAAATTTGATGCAACAGAAAAAAAGTATCGCTGTCGTTGTGGACGAGTTTGGCGGAACTGCCGGTATTGTGACGCTTGAAGATCTGGTTGAGGAAATATTCGGAGATATTGAAGACGAGCACGATACGTTGAATTATATTGCACGGAGAACCGGAGAAAACTGTTATGAGTTCTCAGGACGTGTCGAAATAGAAAAGATTAATGAGCTTTTTGATATAGGGTTACCCGAGTCTGATGAGTATATGACAATTGCCGGATATATTCTTTATCATTATAAAACGATACCTAAGCCCGGAGAAACGATTGAAATAGAGAATTATAAATTTGAGATATTAAAAGGAAATAGAACCAAAATAGAGTTGGTGAAAATGAAAATTGAGAACTAAAGGAAATTTTTGACTTTACGATATGTTTGTAAATGCTTTTTTTCGTATCTTCGTGCACTTACTTGGAAAATAATTTAAAAAAATATAAAACTAAAAACACAATCTAATAAATGGCTACGTTACAAAAAATCAGAGGTAAAGCCGGCCTTCTTGTCGGAGTGATCGGGGTGGCTTTACTGGCTTTTATCGTGGGAGACCTTTTAAATTCAGGTCATACTTTCTTTAACATGAACCGCAATAAAATAGCGGTAGTTAACGGTAAAAAAATTACTCCGGAAGAATTTCAGGCACAAGTTCAGACTCGTACCGAAGAGATGCAGAATATGTATAGAAGACAATATGGCATGTCTCTTCCCGAAGGTGCAGCTTCTCGTATAAACAAGGAAGTATATGATCAGATGGTGCAGGATATTTTGTTAACGGATGCTACTGCCGAATTGGGCCTTACGGTATCTAAAGAAGAGTTGGCCGATTTGTTGCAGGGAGATAATATCGTGCCTATGGTAAAACAACAATTTACCGATCCTCAAACCGGAGTTTTTAATAAAGACTTGTTGTTGAATTTCTTGCAAGTGGTCCTTAATGAGGATGAGTCGAATCTTAATGGAGAAATGGCACAACAGCTCAAAGCTCGACGCGAGGCTTGGTTAAATATTGAAAAGACAGTGAAACAACAACAGCTGGTCGGAAAATATTTTACTTTGTTGTCAAAATCTATGGCTCCGAATAAGCTCGATTTGGAAGCTGCTTATAACGGTGCTAAAAATAGTGTAGATTTTGCGTATGCAGAACAATCTTATACTTCTATACCCGATTCTACGGTAGTTATCAGCGAATCTGAGTTGAAAAATCTATACAACAAGCAGAAAGAAAACTTTAAGCAGGATGAAAAGCGTGAAGTAAAATTCTTTGCAGTAGATATAGTTCCGAGTGAAGGTGATTATAAGATGACCGAAGAAAAGATTAATAACCTTAAAGAAAATTTTTCTACGACAGACGATATTGCCGGAATGTTGAGCTTTAATACGGATGTTCCTTATGTAGACGCATACGTTGCTCAAAGAGACATGGATCCGGAAATGAAAAAATTTGCAGAAACAGCTCAAATAAATGAAGTTTATGGTCCTGTTTTTGAAGATGAGTCTTATAAAATGTATCGTTTGATAGGTAAGAGCGTAGCTCCTGACTCAGTGAAGGTACGTCATATTATGTTCCCTCTTCAGGCAGATGCAAAAGTTAAGGCTCAGATGGACAGTATTTTGACTGTTTTGAAAAACGGCGGAGATTTTGCTGCTTTGGCAAAACAATTTTCGGTAGATCAGAATTCTGCTGCTAATGGTGGTGATCTCGGCTGGTTGACAGAAACTTCTGCTGTACAATTCGGACAGAAATTCGTTTCTTCTGTTTTTAATGGAGGATCAGGATATTTTACTGTGGAAACGCCGTATGGACAGCATATTATGCAGGTAACTGAGCGTACAGCTTCTGTTCCTAAGGCTAAAGTGGCACAATTGGTTCTAAAGGTACGTCCGAGTTCAGAGACTTATAGTACATTATATAACAAGGTAAGTTCTTATATCGCTGAAAACGGGAAATTAGAATCATTCGAGAAAAATGCAAAGGATAAAGGTTTCTCCTTGAATACGGTTGAATTGACTCCTGAAGATATTAGCGTAGGTATGTTGAACGACGGGCGTGAAATCGTGAAATGGGCTTATAAATCGGATAAAGGTGATATTTCAGAAATTTTCAATATAGAAAATAAGTTTCTGGTAGCAGCTCTTACGAATGTAACCCCTGCAGGTTATGCACCGTTAAAAAGTCTCGAGAGCTATCTTAAAATGCAGTTGTTGGCTGATAAAAAGGCAGATATGATTATGAAGTCATTGTCTGAAAAATCACCGAAGACTCTTGATGCCTATGCTTCAGCTATGAGTTCGAAGATCGATACGGCTAAGTTTGTAACTTTCAACACTTCTGTAATTACAGGTATCGGCCGTGAGCCGGTATTGTGCGGTGTAGCTCCTTATGCTTCGGTGGGGCAATTACAAGGTCCTGTCAAGGGGAATAATGGAGTGTATGTATTGGCTGTAACTAAGAAAGATGAAAGTTCTGTTCCTATGAATGCCGAAATGGAAAAACAAAAATATGAACAGATGATGTATTCGATTCTTTCCAGTCAGATTATGGAAGTTATGAAGGATAAAGCCGATATAGAAAATAACCGTGTGAAATTTTTCTAAATTGATGATGATAAAACAAAAAGGGAGGATGATGAGTCCTCCCTTTTTGTTTTATTCTTTTGATTAAAGATTTCTGTATATTCCGTTGTGATCTTTATACTCTTTGTTTATTTTTGTACTAAATAACGAAACGAGTGGAAAAAAAATATTTGGCAGGGAAAACATTAGATGAACTTAGCGGGATCGTCGCCCGTATGGGAATGCCTCGTTTTACAGCCGGGCAGATTGCTGCATGGCTATATGAAAAACGGGTTCGGAATATAGATGAAATGACAAATTTATCTAAACAGAATCGTGAACATCTCGCAGCTGAGTATGAGATAGGCTATTCTGTGCCCGTGGAGGAAATGCGTTCGGTGGACGGTACTGTCAAATATCTTTTTAAAACGACTTCCGGAAACTTTGTCGAGTCTGTATATATTCCTGATCGGGATAGGGCGACGCTATGTGTGTCATCTCAGGTAGGATGTAAGATGAATTGTTATTTTTGTATGACCGGTAAGCAAGGGTTCAATTCCCAGCTTACAGTTCGTGAAATTATGAATCAGATTATTTCTATACCGGAAAGTGCCAAGTTGACAAATTTGGTATTTATGGGGATGGGAGAGCCCTTGGACAATTTGGATGAAGTAATGACGGCTTTAACAATTTTGACTGCAAAATGGGGATTTGCTTGGAGTCCGAAGAGAATAACAGTTTCTACGATCGGAGTAAAACGAAACTTGACCCGTTTTTTAGAAGAAACGGATTGTCATTTGGCTGTAAGTTTGCATAATCCTTTTCCGGAGGAACGCTTGTCTATTATGCCTGTACAGAAAGCATATCCTATTGCAGATATAATATCACTGCTCCGGAATTATGACTTCAGTCATCAGCGCAGGCTGTCATTCGAATATATCATGTTTAGTGGTTTTAATGATTCCCTTAAACATGCGGAGGCGCTGGCAAAATTGTTAAAAGGATTGGATTGTCGGATAAATTTGATTCGTTTTCATGCAATTCCGGGAGTAAACCTTAAAACGTCAGTTGAATCGGATATGGTTATTTTCAGGGATTATTTGAATCGCAAGGGATTTACTTGTACGATACGTACATCGCGAGGTGAAGATATATTCGCTGCGTGCGGAATGTTATCGACTGCAAAGAAAGGCGAGATCGGCAATAAATGCTGAATAAGCTTATATATTATGACCGTGTAGAGATATTATGTTAAAATAATTGCTTATCTTAGAGCATTGAATTAGGCAAGTATAATCTAAAATAGTATTTGTCTGTTTTATATAAAGAATAAAAACTCATGGAACAAGATTATAAGATCAAGGTAGGAATTACTCAAGGTGATATAAATGGAGTCGGATATGAAGTTATTTTGAAGACATTGTCAGACCCTCGTATAACAGAAATGTGTACCCCTGTGGTATATGGCTCTTCAAAAGTGGCGGCCTATCATCGTAAGGCATTGGATTTGCCGACTATTAATTTCAATATTATTACCAATGCCGAGCAGATATCGGACATGAAGTTGAATATGATCAACTGTATCGATGAAGAAGTAAAAGTCGAATTGTCAAGACCAACGGCTCAGGCAGGTGAAGCGGCTTACCGGGCTTTGGAGAGTGCTACGAATGACTTAGAAAACGGGTTAATAGATGTGTTGGTGACAGCGCCTATTAATAAACATACGATCCAGTCCGATAAATTTGAGTTTCCCGGGCATACCGAATATTTGGAGAAAAAATTAGGAAAAGGCAAAAAATCTTTAATGATATTATTGAATGATATTTTGCGTGTAGCTTTAGTGACAGGGCACATTCCTTTATCTGAAGTACCTTCTCGGATTACCAAATCGGATATTGTACAGAAATTGCGTATTTTCAATCACTGTTTAAAGCAAGACTTCGGTATTGTAAAGCCTCGTATTGCGGTTTTGTCATTGAACCCGCATGCCGGAGAAGACGGACTTCTTGGAAATGAAGAGAAAGAGATTATTATTCCTGCATTGAAAGAGGCCGAAGAAATGGATATTCTTTGTTTCGGGCCTTATGCAGCTGATGGATTCTTTGGTTCAGGTCATTTTTCTAAGTTCGATGGTGTTTTGGCTATGTACCATGACCAAGGGCTTGCTCCGTTTAAGACTTTAGCGATGGAAGATGGCGTAAATTATACTGCCGGGCTACCTTTTATACGCACTTCGCCGGCCCATGGTACAGCGTATGATATTGCCGGAGAGAATAAAGCTTCGGAAGAGTCGTTCCGGCATGCTCTTTACTTGGCATTAGATGTTTTTGCTTGTCGTAATAATTATCGTCAAATGAAAGCTAATCCTCTTCGTCGTCAATATTTTGATAAAAGTGGAGACAATGAAGTTCTTGATCTTAATGCTCCTGAGAAGGAGTGATTTGTTTGGGGTCTCAACCTTCCTGATAGGGGTAATATTTTGTTAGATTTTTTCAAACTCTTTTCCTGTTTTTTATTTGTTAGATAGCTTGTTATTGTTTTCATAAGTATTTAGAGGCGATAGCAGGGAGGGGGGAAATGTGTTTATATTTTCGGACAGATAAAATCTATAATATCGTTAGTTAATAATTCTTTTGTTAATAGAGAACTGATAGATGTGTGAAATTCAGAGATTGTTTTGATTAAAAGAATATTCCTTCAGAGCCAATCTGAATTTTGCTCGGGTAAGGTTTTGGAGTTTTTTCGAGTATGTTTTGTCGTTTTTATGAGGAGGATAGCGGGCTATCTGATGAGTGAAGAAGGGAAAACAGACCGGAAGAAAGCGCAAAGATGACCTGATAGTATTTTTATTGGAAAAATTAGATAGTCTCCAAAACAAAAATGGAGTCGAACGGTTACATATATAAATAAGGGAGGTCTTGGAAAAGATGGAAATAGGAATTTTGTTGTAGATAAAAATATTGAGAAGACCTGTATTTGTAGATGTTTATTATATCGTGTTTAAATCGGACACTCTTGTCAGTTGCATTTAAATAGAATTATTGTGTACGGTGTATAACTGTGCTACGAAGGGAGGAATATGAAACAAAACAGACATCAGAACATTATGTTTGAGGCAGCATTGAAACCGATCGACACTGATCCTGTAGATTTATTTTTTTTTCGTCCTGTCGGATACCGTTGTGCTTTGTTTTTCCATAAGTTAGGCTTGTTGCCCAATACTATTACAGTTGTTTCCATATTATTGGGGATATCTTCGGGATTCTTTTTATATTTTGAGGATATATGGTATAATATAATTGGAATATTATTATTGTTTTGCACACATCTTTTGGATTGTACGGACGGACAATTAGCACGAATGATCGGACGTTATTCTCGGTTAGGACGGATTTTAGATCATTTGAGCGGGTGTGCCTGGTCTGTTTCTGTTTATATGGCGTTATGTTTACGTTTAATGAATTCAGGTTGGGATTTTTCTGTCTTTTTTTTAGCCTTGATTACCGGATATTTTCATTTTAGGCAAGCTTCTGCTATCGATTATTATCGTAATTTTTATTATCTTTTTTCACGGAAAGAATTAGTTTGTGAATTTGAATATAAGACGCAATTGCACTTGAAGTATAAACGATTGAGTTGGAAGGCTGATTTTTATAGGAAATTTTTTTTGTCTTTCTATCTTCAATATATGGTTTATCAAGAAAGATTTACTCCG
Source organism: Coprobacter fastidiosus (assembly GCF_030296935.1). Classification (NCBI taxonomy): domain Bacteria; kingdom Pseudomonadati; phylum Bacteroidota; class Bacteroidia; order Bacteroidales; family Barnesiellaceae; genus Coprobacter; species Coprobacter fastidiosus. The sequence goes on from NZ_AP028032.1 coordinate 3,277,891, forward strand.
GATATGCAAGAGTTGCGTCGGTTATTAAAGAAACGGTTTGGCAATGATATTCCGGATTGGTTGAGGATACAATTCGAAGAAAAAAGTCTTCCGTTGATGATGTATAGTGGTATGTTATCTTTTAATATACGTATTATTACCTTGTTTATTGCTGTTTTGTTTGATGCTCTGTGGATTTATTTTCTGTTCGAACTTACGATATTGAATGCAATATTGTTCTATCTGATATACAGACATGAAAAAGTTTGCCGTTATTTTATTGAAAAGTTGAATCGAATATAGCTTTCAGATTTTAAACACAACCAAAGAGTTCGTTCGTTAGGTATAGAAGTGTGTTTAAAAAATTGCTTTTAAGAATCTTAATATATGTGGCTTTGTATCTTTTTAAAAAGTCGTATCTTTGTGAAAAGTTTACGGATCGGAATAAATTGAGTGTCCGACAAATATTTAACCGAAATAAAGTAAAGTATTAAGGATGGGAAAAGTTTTAATTATAGGAGCCGGCGGAGTAGGTACGGTAGTTGCTCATAAAGTAGCGCAAAATCCGGATGTTTTTACAGAAATAGTGTTGGCAAGCCGGACGAAATCGAAATGCGATGCTATTGCAAAGGCAATCGGTAGCGACCGGATAATCACAGATCAGGTAGATGCCGATAATGTAAACGAATTGATAAAGTTATTCAATACGCATAAGCCGGATATTGTAATTAATGTTGCACTTCCTTATCAGGATTTGACGATTATGGATGCTTGTTTAGCTTGCGGTGTAAATTATTTGGATACGGCAAATTATGAGCCGCTTGATGAAGCTAAATTTGAATATAAGTGGCAATGGGCATATCAGGAACGTTTCAAAAAGGCGGGATTGACAGCTATTCTGGGTTGCGGTTTTGATCCAGGTGTATCGGGTGTATATACGGCTTATGCCGCAAAGCATTATTTTAAAGAAATGCACTATCTGGATATTGTCGATTGCAATGCCGGAGATCATGGTAAAGCTTTTGCGACAAACTTTAATCCGGAAATTAATATTCGGGAGGTTACGCAAAAGGGAAAATATTATGAAAACGGCAAATGGATTTATACAGAGCCTCATGAAATTCATAAACCGCTGAATTACCCGAATATAGGTCCGAAAGAATCGTATGTGATTTACCATGAAGAATTGGAGTCGTTGGTGAAAAATTATCCGACATTGAAACGTGCGCGTTTCTGGATGACTTTCGGACAGGAATATCTGACTCATTTAAGAGTAATTCAAAATATAGGAATGGCGCGTATCGATCCTATTATGTATAATGGGGTGGAAATTGTTCCGATACAATTTTTGAAAGCAGTGCTTCCTAATCCTGGAGAGCTCGGTGAAAATTATGTAGGTGAAACATCTATCGGCTGTCGTATTAAGGGTATTGATAAAGAAGGTAAAGAGATGACCTATTATGTCTATAATAATTGTAGCCATCATGCTGCTTATCTCGAAACGGGAGCACAAGGAGTCAGTTACACTACCGGAGTTCCGGCTATGATAGGTGCAATGATGTTCTTAAAAGGTCTGTGGAAAAAGCCCGGAGTCTATAATGTAGAGGAATTCGATCCCGATCCGTTTATGGAACAGTTGAACAAGCAAGGATTGCCTTGGCATGAAATATTTAATGAAGACTTGGAAGTCTGATCGACATTCGTTTTTGAACGATTATATATTGAATTATTGTCATTCTGGAGAAGATACCGGAATGACAATATTATTTTTAGAGCCTGTTCGATCTTTGTATAAACCTTTTTTATTACTTTCGAGATTTTGATGAGAGACAGTTACCAATCTATTTTTCGTAGCCCTTTTTGTTTTAAATAAGTTATTAGTTCTTGAGGACGATCAGTCTGAATTATTGTTGCTTTATTTTTCAGAACCCATCCCCAACTATTATCCGGATTATTGACTGCTTTTTCATCATCATGTCCTCCGCATAGACTTTCCCATAAGGTATTGATCCATATTCGGCAATTCGATTCGGCTATCTTATCGATATAAGATAATTGCTCGAAATCATCGGTTTTAAAACCTATTTCCATTGCTATCGGCTGAAAATCTTTTAAAAAAGAATCGATATATGGAATAGCTCCGGATGTATCTAAATCGACAATAGGCATATATATAATATTTTTGTACAGAGACAATTTCTTTTTTACATCATTCACAGAACCGCGTCCTTTTAAAATGATGTAGTTTTCCATCCCGGCTTCTTTTATAATGGGTTCAATGTCTGATAAATAATTCTCACCTTTATCAATATTGACAAGAATTTTCCCTTTACAGGCTGATAATGCCTTTTTTAAAGTCGGGATAGTTTCCTTAGAGAGCTCTCCGCTATTGTAACGTAGCTTGAAGTTCTTGAGTTCTTTTACCGTATAGTTATTTATATATCCTTTTCCGTTTGTCGTGCGATCTATACTATTGTCGTGCATTAAGACAAAATCTCCGTCTTTAGTCTTTTGTATATCTATCTCGACCATATCTGCTCCTATCGATATAGCACTTTTGATTGCTGCAATAGAGTTTTCCGGGGCATGTCTCCAATCACCCCGATGAGCAACGACAAAAATATAATCGGGTTTATTGCTTTTTAGAATAGACAATAATGCTTCTGTCCGATTATTGGCCGTAACGGTAAGATTTAAGAGTATAAGATAAAATAATAAGTGATATTTTTTCATTAATTGAAAATATGAATTATCGATTAGACAATGCAAAATAGCGAAAATCCGAAAGAGAATACAATAAATAACAAATCAAAAAATAATAATTTATAGTCAATCTCTATATTATCCCGAAAGATTTTATAAAGAAATTATCATATATGCTATTATTTGGCATATATATTTGTTTAATTTGCATTATCGATGGTACGAGGATGAATGTTATAAATGAAATGGAGAACCTTGATGTTTTTATATAAATTCTTATCTTTGAGAAATAAAATATTTAATTATGGCATTAAAAGTTGGAGATAAAATACCTGAGATTCTGGGTTATGACCAGACGGGGAAAGAGTTGAAACGAGAAGATTTTAAAGGAAAAAAATTGGTACTTTATTTTTATCCTAAAGATAATACCCCCGGATGTACGGCGGAGGCCTGCAGTTTACGAGATGCATATTCAGAATTGCAGAAAGCGGGGTATGAAATAATAGGAGTCAGTAAAGACAATGAAAAGTCTCATCAGAAGTTTATAGAAAAACAATCGCTGCCATTTTCTTTAATAGCTGATACTGAGGTACGGTTGAATCAAGAGTTTGGTGTATGGGCAGAAAAAAAGATGGCCGGGAGATCTTATATGGGAACTTTAAGGACAACATTTTTGATTGATGAGAACGGAATCATAGAGCGTGTGATAGAAAAAGTAAATACAAAAGAGCACGCTGCTCAGATTTTGAATGGAAAATAAAATAAGATAAATATGGAGAATACAGAAGAAAAAAAAGCTCCGATGGGTAAAATTCCTGTTCCGAGTGAAAAATTGAAGGCTTTGCAGGCCGCTATGGATAAAATAGAAAAAAATTATGGCAAGGGTGCAATTATGAAGATGGGGGATGACCATATCGATGAGATTGCCGTAATTCCTACAGGTTCTATTGGTTTGAATGCCGCTTTAGGTGTCGGAGGTTTTCCACGAGGCCGTGTGATCGAGATTTATGGTCCGGAATCTTCTGGTAAAACGACATTGGCGATTCATGCTATTGCCGAAGCTCAGAAAGCCGGAGGCATTGCGGCAATTATAGATGCAGAACATGCTTTTGACCGTTTTTATGCAGAAAAATTAGGGGTCGATGTAGAGAACTTATGGATATCTCAACCGGATAGCGGAGAACAGGCTTTGGAGATTGCAGAGCAACTGATACGCTCTTCTGCCGTAGATATTGTTGTTATCGATTCAGTTGCAGCGTTGACTCCTAAGGCTGAGTTAGAAGGAGATATGGGAGAATCTAAAATGGGATTACAGGCACGTCTTATGTCTCAGGCTTTGCGTAAATTGACGGCTACAATAAGTAAGACAAATACTACTTGCATATTTATCAATCAGTTGCGTGACAAATTAGGCGTAATGTTCGGTAATCCGGAAACAACGACAGGGGGGAATGCATTAAAGTTTTATGCATCTGTTCGATTGGATATACGTCGTGTCAGCCAGATTAAAGATGGGGACGAAGTGATCGGTAATCAGACAAGGGTAAAAGTTGTGAAGAATAAGGTTGCTCCTCCTTTCCGTAAAGCCGAGTTCGATATTATGTTCGGAGAAGGTATTTCTCGTGCAGGAGAGATCATTGATTTGGGAGTGGAAAAAGGTATAATCAAAAAGAGCGGCTCTTGGTTTAGCTATGATGATACAAAACTCGGACAAGGTAGGGATGCTGCAAAGAAATGTATTCAGGATAATCCGGAGTTGGCAGAAGAATTGGAAGCTAAGATCATGGAAGCTTTACGGCCTGCAACTAAGTAGTATTGAATTTAGGAAGATCAAATATGGAATAGCAGGATTTTAGGGAGTTCTGCTATTTCTTGTTTTCGAGACCTGTTTCCAAGGTTATCTTCTTGTTTCGAGAGGTTGATAAAATAAAAGAGTCATCTGTGATATTCCCTAGATAACTCTTTTATTTTTATTGTTTTATATTGTGATAAGGAAATTAATAATCATTGAAAGAATTGTTTCCTTCGGTCATATCTAAATCGTTGTAGCCTTCCTCATCCAATTCTGACGGGTCGAAAGATTCATCACCATAGAAGTTCTCTCCGAGTCCGTTATCGGTGTTATTTGAGGTTTTTTCCAGTTCGTCAAAATCCATTAGTTGAGTAGGAGGGTTACCTTTAGATTTGGAGCAAATGGCTTTATCTAGGTTTTTACCTGGAACGATTTCTCGTAATTCCATAAAAAATGATCGTTCGGTCATATTATCGAAAACGAAGATCAGCCGTTGTTTCTCGTCTTCCAATAATTCGCTGAGTCGGGTTTCTGCCATTACCCAAGAGTCGTCTTCGAAGTTGGTATCCATCTCCATTAAAGTGATTTCCGTTTTCTTTTCCCAGTCATCTTCACAAATGAAAAAGGAAGTCATTTGATCCTTAGTATAGTTGACCGATTCCAAAATCGCATCATTCAGCTCCAAAAAAGTGGCCTCAGAGTCGATGCTGATTTCTCTTGCAAAGTCATCAACCTCATCAGATAGGATTAAGAATTTGAATATCATAATCAGATACAATTAGTTTATTTAAATCGTTTTTTCAGGTTTCGTTTAAAAAGAACCCCTTTGTTTATTGGGTAAAAATAATAAAAATATCTTGTATAGTATAACCCTTATCCGATTTTTTTATTCTGATTATTTTCATTATATTATTTACTAATACTTTATTAAGTTACCTTATACAAGAAAGGCGCTTGTGATAGCGCCTTTCTTATAGAATATATTTCTTATGTTATAAATAACCGCGAATAATTCCTCGTTGAGAGTTACGTACAAATAACACGATTTCGTCTCTTTCTTTAGTTGCGGGTAATTCTGCTTCGATACGTTCTATTGCATCCGAGTTATTTAAGCCGGATAGATAGAGATATCGGTATATTTCTTGAATATCACGTATGGTTTCGTTGGTGAAATTACGTCGGCGCAAACCGATAGAGTTAATGCCGGCATAAGAAATAGGATTACGGGCGGCTTTGACATAAGGGGGTATATCTTTATTGATGAGTGATCCTCCTTGTATCATAACATGAGCACCTACATGACAGAACTGGTGTACAAGAGTACCGCCTCCGATAACTGCAAAATCATCGATTCGTACTTCTCCGGCTACTTGTGTCGCATTTGACATGATAATATTATCACCGATAACACAATCATGGGCAATGTGGCAATAAGCCATAAGAAGGCAATTATTGCCGATCACGGTTTTACCCTTCGATGCAGTACCTCTATTGATTGTAACACATTCGCGTATAGTGGTATTATCTCCGATTTCAGCGGTTGTTTCTTCCCCTTTGAATTTTAGGTCTTGAGGAATTCCTGAGATAACAGCACCGGAACAAATGTTACAATTTTTTCCGATACGGGCTCCTTCAAGAATTGTTACATTGGAACCAATGCGCGTCCCTTCACCGATAACCACGTTTTTATCGATAGTAACGAACGGTTCGATAACTACGTTAGGAGCTATCTTGGCTTCCGGATGTACATAAGCTAATGGTTGTTTCATAAAAGTGGGTATTATTTATTTTTTATAATCTGAGCCATAAATTCAGCCTCGGTTGTGATTTTGTTACCTACGAAAGCGTATCCTTTCATATAGGCACATCCTCTGCGTAATTCTGTCATGAATGAAATATGGAATATAACAGTATCTCCCGGAACTACTTTTTGACGGAACTTTACGTTATCTATTTTTAAAAAATAGGTCGAATATTTTTCTGGATCTTCGACTGTGTTCAATACCAATAATCCCCCTGTTTGTGCCATAGCCTCAATCAACAAGACTCCGGGAGTGACCGGTTCTTGTGGAAAATGGCCTTGAAAAAACGGCTCGTTCGATGTAAAGTTTTTTATCCCGACGATATGATTTTTCCCTATTTCGATGATTTTATCTACCAATAACATCGGATACCGATGAGGAAGCAATTGTTTGATCCGATTTACATCCATAATCGGCTCTTTATTCGGATCGTATGACGGGGCTTGTATTTCTTGCCGTTTCATTTCCTTACGGATAGAGCGTGCCAGCTGATTGTTGATTTTGTGTCCGGGACGAGTAGCTATGATGCGGCCTTTAATTGGTTTTCCGATAAGAGCTATATCTCCGAGTATATCTAAGAGCTTATGGCGTGCAGGTTCGTTATCGAACACTAAGGGTTTATTATTGATATAGCCGAGTTCATCTACATGTTTGTGAGGAACATTCATCAAATCGGCCAGACGATCAAGTTCTTCTTGTGATGTTTTTTTATCATATATAACAATTGCATTATCGAGATCACCGCCTTTTATAAGATTATGTTTTACCAAAGGTTCTATTTCTCGGACAAATACGAATGTACGGCTTGCCGAAATCTCGTCTTTGAACTGTTCCAGATCCTCCAAACAAGCATATTGATTATTGAGAACAGGCGAATCGAAATTTATCAGTACGTTTACACTAAAATGATCGTCCGGTAATACTAATATCGATGATCCGGTATTTTCATCTTTAACCTCGATTTTATCTTTGATAATGTAATAATCCCTTTCTGCTTCTTGCTCGACGATACCGGCTTTTTCGATTGCATCGGTATAATATTGGGCACTACCGTCGAGTATCGGAAATTCGGGAGCGTTTACTTGTATTAGGCAGTTATCTATTCCTGCTCCGTAGAGGGCAGCCATGGCATGTTCTATGGTACTTACGACAACTTCGTTTTTTCCCACTACAGTACCTCGTTGGGTTTCACTTACCTGATCTGCGACAGCTTCGATAACCGGTTGTTCGGGAAGGTCTATACGTTGAATTTTATACCCGTGATTTTCAGGTGCGGGAAGGAATGTGATTGTGATGTCCATTCCCGTATGCAATCCTTTCCCTGTTAAGGAGAAGCTGTTTTGTAAAGTCTGTTGTTTCATAAATATTCTCTAAATAATGCACTCTGAATGAGAAAAGGCCTTACTTTTCGAGTCGTTTCTTTAAATTTTCGATTTCTTTCTGCAACTGCTTGACGGTTTGATTTAATTCCGGTAACTTTTTTATCATTACAGTAGAACGGGCAAATTCTCTTGCCGGTACTGCCGGATAACCCAATATGCTTGTGTCGGAACTTACGTGGTTAGGAATTCCCGATTGGGCACCTATATTCACCCGGTCACCGATAGTGATGTGTCCTGCAAAACCAACCTGCCCGCCAACCATGCAATGACTGCCTATTTTCGTTGATCCTGCAACGCCCACTTGGGCTGCCATAACCGTATTTTCTCCGATCTCTACATTATGGGCGACTTGAATCAAATTGTCCAGTTTAGCTCCTTTTCTTACAATAGTCGATCCCATTGTGGCGCGGTCGATCGTTGTATTTGCTCCGATCTCTACTTGATCTTCGATGATCACGTTCCCGATCTGTGCGATTTTTACGTATGCACCGTTATGAGGAGCAAAGCCGAAGCCATCAGCTCCGATTACCGCACCCGCATGGATAATACAATTTTTCCCGATCACACAGTCATGATAGATCTTTACCCCGGGATATAAAATCGTATTATCTCCGATCGTTACGTTATCACCAATGTAAACTTGAGGATAAATTTTGACATTTTCTCCTACTTTTACATTTTCACTTACGTAAGCGAACGCACCTATATATACAGACTGAGAAATTGTTGCAGACGCTGCAATGTATGTATCTTTATCGATACCTTTTTTTTCGGGGCGTGCTTGGTTTACTAAGTTAAGTAATTGTGCCAGACAAGAATACGCATCATCAACCTTAATTAGTGTCGCATTTATTTTTTGTTCGGGTTCGAAATCCCGATTTACTAAAACTATACTGGCTTGGGTCGTATAGATGTGATGAGTATATTTGGGATTGGCCAAAAAAGTCAGTGTTCCGGGTTTCCCTTCTTCAATTTTAGACAAGTTGTTCACTTTAACTTGATTGTCTCCGATAATTTCGCCGTGAAGGAAATCGGCGATTTGCTGTGCGGAAAATTCCATTCGTATTAAGTTATATTCTAATGGTTACAAAATTGTTTCATTTTGCAAATTACGCATTTTTTTTTCAAATATGACGGATATTTATCTGTTTTTATTCAAGTATGGAAACCTCTGTATTATAAAAAGTTTTGCATATTCTTTGTCTGTTTAACCGGTTATGGTCCTCAGTGTGTATCGGGTAGAAATAGACTCTTAGATGCTGTCTATATTTTGCTCAGGTCAGATTTGAGAGTTTCTTTCGAGGATATTTTATTGTTTTTACGAGGAATAGTCGTAGGTTGTCTGATGAGGAAAAAAAGACCGGAAGAAAACAAAAAAATGACTTGATAATATTTTCTGCATCGGAAAATTCAAACATACTTTTAACGTATTTGTCGATTTCAGATAAAAATAAAAGTGACAAATTTAATTCAGAAATATCCCACATTAAAAATAATTACTTATTTTTGCATCTTGTAAATTTTTAATTGTATTGGGCGATTTTGCGTAATACCTTGAAAATCTGATGGCTTAATTATATAACCTGTTAACTTCTTTAATTATTATGAAGCTGTTACAAGCAAAATTAGCGAGATATGATGCCCCGCAAAAAGCGAAAGCTTTAGGCGTTTATCCGTATTTTCGCGAAATAGAAAGTGATCAAGATACTGAAGTCATTATCAACGGCAAGAAAGTATTGATGTTCGGGTCAAACAGTTATTTGGGGCTGACTAATCATCCGAAAATTAAAGAAGCAGCTATTGCTGCAATAAAAAAATATGGTACTGGTTGTGCCGGATCGAGATTTCTGAACGGAACGCTTGATATTCATGTAGAATTGGAAAAACGCTTGGCTCGTTTTGTCGGAAAAGAAGAAGCGATTATATATTCGACGGGTTTTCAGGTGAATTTGGGGGTAATATCTTGTCTTACCGGAAGAGAGGATTATATTATTTGGGACGAACTCGATCATGCTTCGATTATTGAAGGTCGTCGTCTTTCGTTTTCTACTCAGCTGAAATTTAAGCATAATGACATGGCCTCTTTGGAAAAGGTCCTGAAATCTTGTCCCGAAGACAAAGTGAAATTGATTGTTGTAGACGGTGTGTTCAGTATGGAAGGGGATGTTGCCAATTTGCCTGAGATTGTTGCTTTAGCAAAGAAATATAATGCTGCGATTTATGTAGATGAAGCTCATGGGATCGGAGTTTTCGGGAGACAAGGACGAGGAACTTGCGATCACTTCGGCGTAGCTCAAGATGTCGATTTGATTATGGGAACATTCTCTAAATCATTCGCTTCTTTAGGTGGTTTTGTCGCTACCGACTCTATTACGGCAAATTATTTGCGTCATAATTCTCGGTCCTATATATTCAGTGCCAGTATTACACCCGCTTCTACGGCGGCGGTGTCTGCCGCTTTGGATATTATGGAAAGTGAACCCGAACGTATAGAGCACCTTTGGGAAATGACTCATTATGCGTTGGACGGTTTTCGTAATATGGGGTGTGAGATAGGCAATACATCTACTCCTATCATTCCGCTATTTATTCGGGATAATAATAAAACATTCCGCATTACTCGTGAACTTTTCGACGAAGGGGTGTTTGTAAATCCGGTAGTGTCTCCTGCCGTACCCTCAGACAGTACATTGATTCGATTCTCTTTGATGGCTACACATACAAAAGAACAGTTGGATTTTGCTCTTGATAAAATCCAAAAGTGCTTTAAACGGTATGACTTGTTGAAATAGTTAAAAAATCGATTTTTTAAATTCATAATTTTCCCTCTATTCAATTATGATATAAGAAGAATAGAGGGATTTTTTGTATTGGTCTTGTCATGATATTGTTCTGCAAGGATTTCGGTATTCATCCGGTGTATATCCTGATAATTTTTTAAATAATTTGCAGAAATATTGTTGGGATGGATAACCTAATTCTCGGGCAATACAAGAGACTGTTTTATTCGTATTGCAAAGACGTTCTTTTGCCAGATGCACACGTCTTAATTGAATATATTCGGCTATACTCATTCCTGTTTCGTGATTAAACAGATCTTCGAAATATGCAGAAGACAGATTCAAATTATTTGAACAGTAGTCGGAAGTGGGTAGACCTTTTTCCGATATTTTATTCATAAAGAAATATTCATCGATCAACCTTTTAGTTTTTTGTATTATACATCTGTTCACCTCTGATCTTGTAATAAATTGTCGGGTATAAAAACGTTTGCAATAATTCAAGAGTAGTTCGATTTTTCCTGAGATCAAGATATTGGTGTATTTGTCTATGCCCCAGTTCAATTCATCAGAAATATCTTCGAAGCGTGTCGTGAGAATTTTCTTTTCTCGTAGTGAGATGTGTAAAGACTCGTTCTGTCGATAATTGAAAAAGGAGTAATCGTTAAAATGTTTTTTTATAGCAGAAGTGTTGATCAGATCTGCATGGATAGACAAAAATATGCTTTTTTTATAAAAACTCAAGTCTTCTGATGTTAAACAAGACAGAGAATATTCAGGAGATAAGAATATTACGCTTGCATCTTGGTAATCGCAACACAATCTTCCGAAGTCAGGGCATGAAGATCTGCCTTTTAGTATAATACGGTAAAAACCGGTTTCTATAAAAGTATTCGATATATCGGATAAACAGCCTATGTTTATCAACGGATGTATTGTTTTGCTGTGTAACGATTTGTCACATTGCACTATCATGTCTACCTGATAAATTTTCGTTGTTCTTAAACCTGAAGCTTTCTGTATTCATTCGGGGTGTACCCCACATTTTTTTTGAATATACGGTTAAAATGTTGTGAATATTGGAATCCCAGTTCATAAGATATCTGACTAATCGTTTTTTCTGTCCCGATAATCATCTCTTTGGCAAGATCTATGATTTTATTTTGTATATATTCTTGTGCTGTTTTTCCGGTCTCTCTTTTTATTAAATCTCCGAAATAGTTGGGAGAAAGGCACACTTTATCTGCAAAATATTTAACAGAAGGCAAACCGTCTACTTTAGGTTTATTATCTGCAAAATATTCTTCAAGTAAATTTTCGAATTTTGAGAGAATATCTTTATTGACAGTCGATCTTGTAATAAATTGCCGTGCATAGAACCGCATGCAATAATCTAATAATAATTCGATGTTTTTTGATATTAAGCATTTACTATAATTATCTATCGGATGACTAAGTTCTATACTTATTTTTTTCAAGCAGTCGAGAAAAATTTCTTTTTCTTCTTCTGACAAGTGCAAAGCCTCGTTCGAAGCATAGGAAAAGAAAGAGTATTGTTTTATATTCTTACCTAATGATGTACCTTTTATCAAATCCGGATGAAATAAAATACCATGAGCACTTAGTTTTATTCCGTCTGTAATTTCTGTTTCGACGACTTGTCCGGGAGCAAAACTGGTAACAGTACCTTCTTGGTAATCATAAATCTGCTTTCCATAGCGAATATCTCCGCATTTGGTTTCTTTCAGAAATAATGCATATAGTCCGTAATTCAGTGTGAAATGAGTTGGAAATTTTGTGGCTTTCGATAAATCTACTACACCTACTAACGGATGTAGTGTTTCAAGACCGAATAATTCGTTATACCGATCTACTGTGTCCAACTTTAAGATTTTTTCCATAGCGCTTTATTTTATTCCGTTACAAATGTAATCAATATAAACATGAGTGCCGCTCCTCTTTATTCGGAATCAGTAATTATGTTACAACTATCCGTAATATTTACACAAATATCTGTATGGAGGTAATTTTTTTGTTTCTGGGATTTCTTAAAATTTGAGCTTATCTGACCTCAAAATGTTTTGAAAATAGATTTTATTCTATTTTGGATGACGTGTTAAGTAGATTAATATGTCTAAAGCATGGGATTCTACGTTAATATCAGTGCCTGGAGAAGAACCAATTATATTTATCTTTGTTTTTTGAGTAATAATTTGTTTGTAAAATAAAAAGTTATGGGATTGATTATTTACATTATCGGTATTATCGCAACGGTTTATGCGATTATGGATGTTTTTAAAAAGAATATATCTACAGCTTGTAAATTAGGAGTGACGATAATTCTGTTGCTTACGAGTTGGATAGGATTGTTGTTTTATCTATTTTATGGGAAAGATCATATCGAAGAATGGTGTAAATCGTAAAATTAAAGTAAAAGCAAAGAATTTAAATTCTTTGCCTTTACTTCATAAATACGAAATAAACGGCCAATATCAGACATATAAAAGCTGCAAAATGATTCCAGTGTAAAGCTTCTCCTTTAAAAAGAACGGTAGTAAATATGGTGAAGACAATAAGAGTGATGACTTCTTGAATTACTTTTAATTGCATTAAGCTGAAAGGTCCTCCGTTCCCGTTAAATCCGATACGGTTTGCCGGTATTTGAAATGAATATTCGGCGAGAGCAATTCCCCATGAAAATAAGATTACAGCGTATAAAGGCCAGTTCGAAATGACTTTCATTTCTTGAAGTTTCAGATGACCGTACCATGCAAAAGTCATAAAAATGTTCGATACGGTTAATAGTAGAATAGTGTAAAGTCCTTGCATGTTATAATTGTTTTTTATGTTGTGTTGTTTTATGAGTCTGTCTTAATTTTGCTCGGGTCGGGTTCTATAAATCCCGGTAAGTATTCAGGTTGTATATGGGTCATGCTATTCCATATATGGTTACGTACTTGAGGACTTATTTTTTCTAAGTTTCTTAATACCTCTTTCATTTCAGTACGATTTGATGATTTTTCATAAGGACAGACTTTTTCTTGTTTGACATATCCCGATAGTTGTGATAATCGGAGGAGGTCTTTTTCCTCTATCAGACAAAGCGGACGGATAAGAGTCATTTTAAATTTACTCATCGATAAACGAGGAGGCATAGTCCCGAATGAGCCTTGAAATGCCATATTCATAAGCAAGGTTTGTATTATATCGTCTTGATGATGCCCCAGAGCTATTTTATTACATTGCTGTTCTTTGGCTATGGAGAACATCGCTTTGCGCCGATACCATGAACAGAGGAAACAAGGAGATTTTCGTTTGTCGTTTTCAGGATCAAACTCCGTCGTGTATTCGAGGAATGGAATGTCCGATTGTTCACAATGCTTTTTCAAATAAGACGTGTCGCTTTTATATGAAATATTTTTCATACGTATGTGGACGGCTATTGCCGTAAATCGGGGAGAAAATATTTTCATCCGTTTTCCTAACAACTCGACCAGAGCGATAGAATCCTTTCCTCCTGATAATCCGATAAGAATGCGGTCTCCGTTTTCTATTAACCGGTACGATTCTATCGCTTTTTTTATTTTTCGGTCAAGGTGATATAATAATAGATCCTTTTCACTTTTTTCAGCCATACCCCTCTCTGTTTTTTTAAGTTGACAAAAGTAGTATATTTTAGATGATCGGAGAATCGGATTTAGGAAAATATTTTTATCTTTACCCTCATAATTTTATAATCAGAACATACATAGAGGTGATTGTTACGCAACCGTATAAAATTTCCGGAGAACGGTATCTGAAACTTCTTTTCCGGCAATATTGGAAAAGAAACTGGGGCTGGTTTCTTTTGCCGGTATTTATTTTATCGGCGTTGGCTTTTCATACTTCAGATGTCGTGTATGTAGTTATTATATTGGTATTCGGGGCATTTCCTTTTTTGTTGTTAAATGCCTATTTTAAGATCGCTACTCGCCCTCATAACCGTTTTCTCTTATTAGAGAAACAGTTGGATATGGATAATGAGCAGATGATTTTTCATTTTGAAGATGATAAGACGGAAACTGTCAGGTGGTCTGATGTAATTAATGCAGAACCGTTCTCGTCATACTATCTGCTTTACCTTGATAAGAATCGTTTTTTCTATATTCCTAAGAATATATTTTACAATGATGAGGATCGTATTTGGTTCGAACGGGAGATTTTGTTTAAAATAATGTATCGGAATAGGCAAAACATTCCTTAAAAAAGAATATCTTTGTGTATCATCATATTGGATGTGATAAAAAACTGGAAAAATGAGATTGGATATATTGAAACCTTTTATTATTTCTATTGTTGCCTTGAGTTGGAGCATATCGCTTTGCGGACAGGGTTTAGAACGGGCAAAAGAATTATATAAGGCCGGTAAATTTGCAGAGGCTAAACCTATTTTTGAGGAAAATATTCGAAAGAATCCTTCCAACTCGAGTTTGAACCAATGGTATGGAGTTTGTCTTTTTGAAACTGGAGATTATAAAGCGGCCGAGAAGTATCTTAAATATGCAGCATCCCGTAATATATTGGAATCATTTCGTTATTTAGGAAACTTATATTATTTGGATTATCGTTTTGAAGACGCTTTGAGTCAATATAATAAATATTTGGAACAATTGAAGAAGAAAAAGATGAATACGGCGGAGGCGGAGAAGTTGATTAAAAATGCCGAACGAGCCGCCCAAATGCTTCGTCGTGTTGAAGAAGTCCAGATAATCGATAGTCTTATTGTAGATAAAGCATCATTCTTTAAACAATATAAACTTTCTTCCGAGTCGGGAACACTGCATGATTACAATACGTTTTTCAATCTTTCATCGAAAAATAGCAGTACTGTTTATCAAAATCAGCGGGGTGATAAAATCCTTTATGGAGCGAAGACAGCAAAGAACGGGTATGATATTATGACTCGTAGTAAATTGATCGATGATAATTGGGGCGAAGAGATAGCATTACCTGCACCGGTTAACTCCTCGGCAAATGAAAATTACCCTTATTTGTTATCGGATGGAACAACGCTCTATTTTGCGTCTTCCGGTGAAGAATCATTAGGGGGCTATGATATATTTGTCACTCGTTTGAATTTGAATACAGGGAATTACTTGGTTCCTGAAAATATAGGAATGCCTTTCAATTCGATTTATAATGACTATATGTTGGTTATCGATGAATTGAATAATGTGGGATGGTTTGTCAGTGACCGTTTTCAGGAGGAGGATAAGTTGATCGTCTATTTATTTATTCCGAATACGGAGAAAAAGATTTATCGGGGAGGAGATGAAGCTCATGCTCGTTCTTTGGCACGAATCAGTGCGATTAAGGATTCGTGGATAAAAGGCGCTGATTATAAACCTATACTTGAAAAGATTGCCCGTATAGGCAATCCAGATGAAGGTAATATAAAAAAGGGAGATTTCTTGTTTCAGATTAATAACAGAATTACTTATATCACATTAAAGGATTTTGATAGTGATGAAGCCCGAAACTTGTTTATTAAAGCACAAGACATTCGGAAATCGATTCAAGAAACTGAAGATAAATTACAGCGATTGAGGAATGAATATCGACTTGCTCAGAACAAGAAACCGTTTGAGTCGCAGATTGTCAGATTGGAACAGATTTTACTTAAACTTTATGGCCAACCTGAAGAGTTGGAGGCAAAAAGCAGAGCTGAAGAAATTTCATACCTTATCAAAATGCAGAATCAAAAGAAAAAATAGTAGAAACCGATCATGGGAATGGATATTTTTATTATTGCCTTATTGATTTTTATAGGGTTGGTAATGGTTATTCTGGAAGTCTTTTTTTTACCGGGAATAACGATTGCCGGAATCAGTGCTGTTCTTTTTTTTGTAGGAGCTGTTTTTTATGCATTCATGCAATTGGGCGAATTTGCCGGTTATATTACGATTGCTGTTTCGGTTATTGTAACCATTGTCGGAATAGTTATATTTATTCGCTCTCGTAGCCTTGATCGGATGGCTTTGAAGACTACGATAGACTCAGTTGCTCCTACGTTAGTTTCGGATCAAATAAAAGTCGGAGATGAAGGAGTTACTTTGTCTCGTCTTAATCCGATGGGGTCTGTTTTGATAAATGATGTTACTGTAGAAGCCCGTACACGAGAAGATTTTATTGATGAGGATACTCCGGTTGTCGTTGAAAAAGTAGATCGGACTACGGTGATTGTGCAGAAAAAAGAGAATGAGAAATAAGTATAAATTAAAAATGTAAATTTTATGGTGGGATTCAGTTTTTTGCTACTGATCGCTATTATTGTATTAGTAGTAATTTTCTTTTATTTTGTTCCGTTTCTATTGTGGATATCGGCAATAGTATCCGGTGTCAATATCTCTCTTTTACAGCTTTTCCTGATGCGTATTCGTAAAGTTCCGCCGCAAATTATCGTACGGGCAATGATTGAGGCGCACAAAGCTGGACTAAACGCAATAACCCGAGATGAATTGGAGGCTCATTATCTTGCCGGTGGTCATGTAGAACGTGTTGTTCATGCTTTGGTATCGGCGTCTAAAGCGAATATCGATCTGGGATTCCAAATGGCGACGGCCATCGATCTTGCGGGTCGTGACGTATTTGAGGCGGTACAGATGTCGGTAAATCCGAAAGTGATAGATACTCCTCCGGTTGTTGCTGTGGCAAAAGATGGAATACAACTGATCGCTAAGGCACGGGTAACTGTACGTGCGAATATCCGTCAGTTGGTTGGTGGAGCTGGAGAAGATACTATTTTGGCTCGTGTAGGAGAGGGTATTGTCTCTTCTATCGGTTCATCGGAATCCCATAAATCTGTATTGGAAAATCCGGACTCTATATCTAAATTAGTTTTGAAAAAAGGATTAGATTCGGGAACTGCATTTGAAATACTTTCTATCGATATAGCCGACATTGATATAGGCAAAAATATCGGTGCCGGTTTACAGATCGACCAAGCTCAAGCAGATAAAAATATTGCTCAGGCAAAGGCTGAAGAAAGGCGAGCAATGGCCATAGCCCTTGAACAGGAGATGAAGGCGAAAGCTCAGGAAGCTCGGGCTAAGGTAATAGAGGCTGAGGCTGAAGTTCCGAAAGCTATGGCTGAAGCGTTCCGGTCGGGTAATCTTGGCATAATGGATTATTATAAAATGAAAAATATAGAGGCGGATACGACGATGCGGGAAGCCATAGCGAAACCTTCAGCTGGCCCTTCTAAATAAGAAAATATTTAATATAGAATATTAGTGAGGTGCATTTCAAAAGTCGGACGTAAGACTTTTGAGATGCACTTCGTTTTTTATTTTTAACCGTACAACATGTTGATGTGTGGTTTGATGTGTAGAATTTATCTACAAATATGTGGAGTGGTATCAATATCGTATATTTTCTTATCTTGAAATTATTTATCTGATAATCATTTATTTATTATTCTTTTCTTTATAAGGTATCATTCTTGTAGTATAATTGGTAGACAGTTTATAGATATTGTGTTGCATTTAATTTTTAGAGTAAAATAAATAAGTGCAAGTGAAGGGTTCGTATCTATTTTATACTTACATTTGTAATATAATGAGGATAAAACGATCAAATTGTTACGATTATGTATATGGAACAGATTTTTCGGACTCTGCAGGAATTGGAGGAACTGCTGAAACTAATAGATAAAAGTTCTCCGGAAGTTCCTGATATCTTATATAAACTGGCGGTAGAAAAGGCAGAGGCCGTTACCGAAAAAGTAAAAGGTTTACCAAGTGTGAATTCTGGTATTCCTGAAGATAAGATGGTGTCCGGTAATGATAGTGAGGATGTTATTGTTGATACATGCGCTTGCGGCGGAGAAAAGCGCATGGAAACAGAAGAACCGGAGACATCGGCGACTCGATCTGATGAGAAGAGTTTTCAAGAAAAGAAGGTTGAACTTGTGCAAGATTCTTTAATGATGGAACAAAATTCGTTGGATTTTGTTGTTACAGGTGGGATGGAAGAGTCTTGTCCCGAGTCTGAAAATCTGAGTGCAGTTGAAAAAGAGAGAGAGTTGAAAGATATTCGTAAGTTGATGAGTTTGAATGATAAATTCCGTTTTAGACGTGAGTTATTTGTCAACAGCGATGAGGTGATGAATAATACTCTTGAGGCGTTGAATGAAATTTCTTCTTTTGAAGAATCGGTCGCTTTTCTTCAGGATCAGTTTGGCTGGGATATAGAAAATAATGAGCCGGCTGTAGAATTTTTTAATATTTTGGAGAAACGTTTTACTAATTGATATTAGCATGGCAAAGCTCTATGTAGTTCCTACCCCGGTGGGAAATCTTGAAGATATGACGATGAGAGCGATCAGAGTATTGAAAGAAGCGGATTGTGTTTTAGCAGAAGATACCCGTACAAGTGGTATTTTGATGAAACATTTTGATATAAAAACCCGTATGCAGTCGCATCATAAATTCAACGAGCATAAAACGGTAGAAGGACTTGTTGCCCGATTACAAGGGGGTGAAAATATAGCACTCATATCGGATGCCGGTACTCCTGCAATTTCTGATCCCGGTTTTTTATTGGTTCGGGAATGTCGGAAAGCAGGAATCGATGTAGAATGTTTACCGGGTGCGACAGCATTTGTTCCGGCTTTGGTTGCTTCAGGACTACCGAATGACAGATTTTGTTTTGAAGGCTTTTTGCCTCAGAAAAAAGGTCGTTCTACACGTTTGTCCGAATTGGCGAACGAAACGCGTACGATGATTTTTTATGAATCTCCTTTTCGCTTGTTGAAGACATTAATTCAGTTTGCTGAAGTATTCGGTGCAGATAGAGATGCTTCGGTAAGCCGGGAAATATCGAAGATCCATGAAGAAACTGTTCGTGGAACATTATCGGAAATTATTGCTCATTTTACTGAAAGAGAGCCGAAAGGTGAATTTGTAATTGTGGTAGGCGGTCTTCCGGGTAAAACAAGATATGTAGAAATCTAAAAGAAAAAGTTATGAAAAAGTTTTTTTTGACAGTTGCCGTAATAGCTTCGACATGTTTGATTTCTTGCCAAGGAGGCGGAAAAGAGGTTCAGAGGCTGAAGCAAGAAAATGATTCTTTGATGCAGGTCAATGTCCAGACAAAAGCGGATTTTGAAGAAATGTTGCAATTGATGAATGAAGTCGAGGATGGATTCCGTCAAATGAAAGAAGCGGAAAATTATCTTATCGTGCAACAAAATGCAACGGGTGATGTAGATAAAACGACTCGGGAGAAATTAAAGTCGGATATGCAATTAGTTGCCCAGACTTTGAAAGAAAATAAAGAAAAATTGGCGCAGTTGCAAAGTCAGTTGAAAAACAGTAAATATCAGTCTTCTCAGTTAAAACAAACTGTAGATCGGTTGTCTGCAGAAATAGAGAGCAAGACGGCTATGATTACTTCATTGCAGGAAGATCTGGCAAAACGGGATATTCGTATTAAAGAACTCGATGATGCTGTTTCAGATCTTTCGGGTAAGGTGACAGATCTTTCTCAAGAAACCGAAGAACAAAAAAATACGATTTCTACTCAGGATAAAGAATTGAATACTGTATTTTATGTATTTGGAACTACCAAGGAGTTGAAAGAACAGAAGATTCTTTCCGGTGGTGGTTTGTTTAAGGCAAAAGAGGTGATGAAAGGGGATTTTAACAAGGATTATTTTACTAAAGCCGATTTGCGGACGTTAAAAGAGATTCCTCTTGAAATGAAAAAAGCAAAGATTCTAACCAATCATCCCGAAGGCTCTTATTCTCTGGTAAAAAACGATAAAGGACTTTTGACATTAGTGATTAGCGATCCTCAAAATTTCTGGAGCTTATCTAAATATTTAGTAGTAAATGTAGATTGATCTCTCGATTCGGATAAAGTTTTATAGATAGATGCGGAAATAACCTCTAAAAATGTTATTTTCGCATCTATTTTTAGGGGATATAAGTAAATGAAATATCAGAATATATTCGTTGATTTGGATGATACGATTTGGGATTTTCGTACGAATTCTAAAATTGCATTAGAAATAATTTACGATCGTTATGGGTTGAGTGAGTATTATCCGTTGTTTGATGAATATTATAGAGTATATAGTGAGAAAAATACGGAGTTGTGGTCTTTGTATCATCATAATCGTATCAGTAAAGAGACACTAATTGTAGAGCGATTTCGTTACCCTTTGCAGCGGGTGGGAGCATATAACGATAAACTGGTTTTACAATTGAATGCAGATTACCTGTCAGTATTGTCAGAACAAGGAGAACTTGTTCCGCAGGCAAGGGAGTTGCTTGATTATTTGAAAAGCCGTTCGTATCGTTTGCATATTATCAGTAACGGTTTTAAAGAAGTCCAGTTTAAAAAGATGAAATCTGCCGGTATAGAGAACTACTTTGAGAAAATAATATTATCGGATGAGGTCGGAGTCAATAAACCGCATCCTGATATTTTCAGGTATGCGTTGAATAAAACCGGTTCATCGAAAAATACATCGTTAATGATCGGAGATAATTATGATGCCGATATTTTGGGAGCTATGCGAAGCGGTTTAGATCAAGTGTATTTTAATCCTCTTCAGAAACAAATTCCGGATGAATTTCCTACTTATGAAGTACAAACATTATCTGAGATCTGTGATATATTGTAGAAAAACAGACTTCGTGGTAATTTCCGGATTTCGGAGAAATAAAATCGGGGCTAGTTAATTCTTTGATTATTAATCAGCCCCGATTTATATAGATTAGAGTCTAAATCTAAGTGAACTCTTATAGTTAATATTTGGTGCTTTGTACGGCTTCGATCAGATGCTTGAAATCTTCAGGGTAAACGTCACCGATATTGCCGATACGGAAAGTATCTGCTTGAGATATTTTTCCCGGATAGATGACGAATCCTTTTTCTTTCAACTGAGCATAGAAACTCTTAAAATCAAAATCTTTTTTCGGATAGAGGAAAGAGGTAATAATAGGAGATTGTATATTGTCGGGCAATAATGTTTCGAAGCCTAAAGAACGCATACCTTTTACCAAAATGTCGTGATTCTCACAATATCTTTTGTAGCGGGCTGTGACACCTCCCTCTTCTTTTAACTCTTCCATGGCTTGTTTAAATGCTCGTACTACATGTGTCGGGGAAGTAAAACGCCATTTGCCGTGACCTTTTTCCATAGTTTCCCATTGATCGTAGATATCGAGAGATAAGGATTTGGATACACCTTTACAGTATTTAAGTTCCGATTTCCGGGCAATAATAAAGCCGAATCCGGGAACACCTTGGATACACTTATTTGCACTGCTGATCATGAAATCGATACCGAGTTCCTGAACATCTAAAGGAACTCCGCCGAAACTGCTCATTGCATCTACAATTAGTTTTTTCCCGTGCATTTTTACAATATGGGCAATTTCTTTCAGTGGATTCAGTACTCCGGTAGTAGTTTCACAGTGAACTATTGCAACGTGCGTAATCTCGGCATTATGGGCAAGATAGTCATCTACGTACTCTACAGAAACCTGTTCTGTTTCGTCAAAAGCCAGCATGTCATAATGGATACCATGATATTCTGCAATGTTACCCATTCTGTCACCGTATGCACCATTGCTTAGTATAAGTAGTTTATCTCCGGCTTTTATGGTGCTTCCGATAACAGC